>CAZNYE010000001.1:0-3040 GCA_964577185.1 uncultured Pseudomonadales bacterium
GTGATGTACATCGCGGCGAGCGGATAGTTGCGGTCACGCATGTTGTCCTCGAATTCTTCGACCGACAAACCGATCCCGATCAATTGGGCGACTTCCCGGCGCGGGAAATTCACGTTCGTCAGGGTCGAATGGGTAATCGCCCTGACATCAATACAGGGGCCCAAGGAGAGAATCCCGGACCAGATGCGGGAGTAATCCCATAGGCTCGTGCCCATGAAGCTCACACCCTTCTCTTCTGCCAGTGCTTCGATTCGCGCGGCGACCTCGGCATTGCTCTGCCTAGGAAAACACGCTTGCCCGCCATGACAGATGACATTCAGGCCGGCGCCCAGCAAGCGTTCATAGGCAGGCCAGTTCTGATCGAGCATATCGGTGGTCGACACTATGGCGACATCCGCATCAAGGTCGTCGTAGTTGGCTGATTCGCAGTCCTGCACGACGATGCCCAAGTCCTTGTCAAGCCCCGCCAATCGACCAAGATCCTGCCCGACCTTGTCGCCCGCGCGGTTGAACGCGGCGACAATCGGCCAGCCTTTCATGTCGGCCAGCTTCACCAGGATATTGCCGTAGTTACCCGTGCCATAGAGCACAATGCGCGGAAATTTGGTTCTTGAATCAGTCATGTTTTCTTGCCCCTTGCAATGGTTAGGAAGTGTCGTTCAGAATCACAAATGTTCTTAACAGAAGACCAGTTACGAAGACGAAAGCCCTCCACGGTGATCAGCCTCGCCGCAGTAACTGTCCACCAACGCTTCCATTGTATTACCGTTTGTACTACACTTGTGCAATGACGAAGACCGCATCATGAGTACACGCACAGTCAGATTGGATGATGAATCGGAGCGTTTGCTCACCGAGCTTCGAGCGCGTACAGGCTTATCAATTTCGAGTGTTTTCAAGCGCGGTCTTGAAGCTTTTGCACAGACGGCACCGTCAAAACAGCAAAAATCTCCTTGGGAAGTTTACTGCGAGCTTGATATAGGGACTGGCAGCGGTAGAACGGATGGCGCCGCCAACGCGAAGACCCGGGTTGCAGACATTATTCGGAGAAAGCACGGGCGGTGATTTTAACTGACGCAGGACCTCTGGTGGCCCTGTTCGACCGCTCGGACAGATTTCACGGCAAGACTTCGAATACCCTCCGCCAAATCTCCGAACCTCTGGCAACAACCTTGCCGGTGCTCGCGGAGACCTTTCACTTGTTGGGAACCGGAAGCGAACGAGCTTCGGCGCTCATGCGTTTTATTGACCATGAGGCAATGCAGGTCCTGTTTCTAGACCGATCGCATCTCATCCGCGCTTTCGAACTCATGTCCCAATACGCGGACACGCCGATGGATTTTGCCGATGCCACCCTCGTGTGCATGGCCGAGCAACTTGATATTCGAAAAATATTCACCCTTGATCGCAATGACTTTTCCACCTACCGCATCAAGAAGGGCTTTCAGCACGTGACGTTTGAGATCATGGACTGAAGCCATGCTTTCAGCGCCCCTGGGCCAATGCATCCGCACATGGCGCGAGCCGCGCAATTCTCGAACCGGACGCGCACTCCAGCAAAAGGTGGATTCGACCGTCCGCTCCGACTTCAATGTCCCTAATGTGTGTCGGGCCGCGCAGGAGCACTTCCGAAAGAAAGGAGGGAATCCCGGACCAGATACGGGCATAATCCCACACGGTCGTGACCATGAAGCTCACGCCCTTCTCTTCTACCAGTGTTTCGATCCGTGCGGCAATCTCGGCATTGCTCTCTTCAGGAAAGCAGGCTTGCCCACCTCAAACGCCTCGTCCGCATATGGAGACAAGGGAATGAATCGTGCCTTTCGAAGAATATTCGCCCTTGATCGCAATAACTCTCGCACCTGCCGAATCAAGGAAGGCTTTCGCCACTTGACGTTCGAGATTCTTGACTGAGGGTATCGGTTCGATGCACGTCAGTCGCTGCATCCGCATCTGGTGCGAGCCGCACAATCCTCGAGCCGGACACATGCTCCAGCAAGAGATAGATGCGACCATCCGCTGCAACCTCAATGTCTCGGATGCGGGCAAGGTCGGGCATCAAGACTTCCGAATAGACGTGTTCGCCGTCCTCGAACACGAATCGATACAGGCTCGCGGCTTTCAGCGTTCCCAACAGCATGTCGCCCTGCCAGCCTGGAAAAGCTGCCCCTCGGTAGATCACGAAACTTGAGGCCGCAGGCGATGGTGTGAGATCAATGACTGGCGACTCTGAGCGGCCTTGCTCAGACTCGTTACCCACTTCCCCGCCGTCATAGTGAAGACCGTGAGAGACATGGGGCCATCCGTAGTTGCCACCGGAAGCAAGCAGATTGACCTCGTCACCGCCACGCGGCCCCATTTCCGAGCTCCACAGGCGCTGCGTCGACGGGTCGAATTCGAGCCCCTGCGGGGCGCGATGGCCAAGCGTCCAGATACTCGGCATGGCATTGGACGTTGAGACAAAGGGGTTGTTGTCCGGGATGCGCCCATCGTCATGCAATCGATGCACCTTGCCGTAGGGCGTGGACAGATCTTGCACCCCGGACGAGAAACTGAGGTCAAGAAAGCCGCTATCCGCCTTTGCGCCGACGGTGAAGTACACCATCCCCTGGTCGTCGAAGGCGATGCGTGTCGAGGCGGCAGTGTCCGTCTCGCCTGTGTAGAAGTGCGTTGGCACACTCCACAGAACTTCTTCGTCACGCCAGGATGCGTTCCTGATGCGACCACGCAGCAGGCGCACCATGGTTTTCGGAAAGACGCTGCCGCAGTCTTCGCACAGGTGCGTGTGGGCGAGATAGACCCATTGGTTCGTTGCGTAGTCCGGGTGCGGCGCGACATCGAGCAACCAGCCGACACCCTGATAGCCGCCGAGCACCGAGAGGCCGCGTTTCGATGTCTTCGGCGTGCCCGAGACCCCCGTGCGCCTACCGTCCGGCTGCACAATTGACAAGCCTTTGACCTTCTCGCTCACAAGCAGGCTCCCGTCCGGCAAGGGCGCGATGGAGTAAGCGTAATCCAGGTTGGAGGCAATCGTTTCGAC
>CAZNYE010000002.1:0-3196 GCA_964577185.1 uncultured Pseudomonadales bacterium
GAAGACCAGGACATCGTGCGAGCCCGCGTCCAGCTTGCGTCTCCCGGAGACTCCGCCCGGATCATCAACTGGCGAGACATCGTCGAACCCATAGTGAAGGTCGACGGCCCCGGCACGGCCTACCCCGCCGTATTCGGCAGACCGGCCGACCAGGTCGGCGAAGGCCGGACCAACAGGCTGGCTGGAGTCGCCGTGGTCCAGTGTGCCGATCCCTCCGGCCTTTCGCACGAGGAACGGACGTGGCCGCCTCTTCGCGCCCCCGGCGCGTTCATCGACAAGTCGGGGCCAGGCGGTCAGAGGCCCTACGGCTGGCTCCACAACGTCTGCGTCGAACTCGAGGCCCGTGACGGCCTGACCGGCGACGACTGGCACTCCGCCGTCGGCCGGGCCACGCTGAAAGTCGTGGACCGACTTGCCGCATTACCGCGCATCGCCGGACAGGGTTTTCTTGTGTTGATGGACAACGCCTATGGGGTGCATGAACTGCATTTCCCGGGACCCTCACTCAAATCGCCATTGGATGCCGCTACGGCGCAGGGCACTGAGGACCAGATGGCGGTGTTCGCCTCGACATCGAAGATTACCTATGCGGGGTCCGGCGTGGGATTTTTCGCTTCTGGCGCCAAGCTGCGCAAATCCATGCTTGATCGGCTTGGGGTGTTGGCGGTGGGACCGGACAAGGTGAATCAACTCCGACACGCGCGCTTCCTCAAGGGGCGTCTTGAGGCGCACATGCGTGCGCAAGCGGTGCTCATGGTGCCCAAGTTTGAATTGGTCGAGAGGCATCTTTCGAAGGGGCTCACGGGTGTCGCTAGCTGGTCGACACCAACAGGTGGCTACTTCGTGTCCGTGAATCTCATGAATGGCACGGCACAGCGCTGCGTACAACTGGCGCGCGAGGCAGGCGTGGCGTTGACGCCCGCGGGCGCGGCCTTCCCTTATGGAAAGGACCCTGATGACAACCACATTCGTCTCGCACCAACCCTTCCTCCGCTTGAAGACCTTGAGGAGGCCATGGACGCCTTCGTGCTGTGCGCTCGCCTCGCAACGCTTGAAGCCATGGCCCAAGGGGAATAGACGGATGACCCGCAAGGGCCGTGAATGGTCTCTCGATGACTTTCAGGTTCCGGAAGTGGAAGGGCTCGACCGCTTTCATGATTTCGGTCTACCCCTGCCGCTCATGCGCGGAATCGCAAGGCTGGGGTTCGAATATTGCACACCCATTCAAGGCGAGGCGCTTCCCTATGCGCTCAGCGATTACGACTTGGTTGGGCAGGCACAAACCGGAACCGGAAAGACGGCGGCCTTTCTCATCGCGATGGTCACACATCAACTTGAAAACCCGGTCCCGCAGCAGCGCGAACCCGGTGTTCCACGGGCGCTCGTCCTGGCGCCAACGAGGGAACTGGCCATGCAAATCGCCGAAGATGCCAAGGAGATCACGCGCTTCTGTGCGACGAAGGTGGTTTCGATCATTGGCGGTATGGATTTCGAGCGGCAACGCCTGCGGCTCGCCGAGGACACGATTGACATTCTCGTTGCCACTCCAGGCAGATTGATTGATTTTTCTCGACGTAGGCAAGTTGATCTTGGACAGGTCGAAACCTTGGTGATCGATGAGGCCGATCGCCTCATGGATATGGGATTCATCCCGGATGTGCGCAGAATCGTGCACATGACACCCAATAAGCGGTCACGGCAGACGCTCTTCTTCAGCGCGACCTTCAATGAGGATGTGAAGCGGATCGCCGAATCTTGGACGCTCGGTGCCAAGCACATCCGCGTAAAGCCCGAGCAGGTGGCGGCCGAGAGCGTGGACCAACACTTCTGGATGGTGAGCAGCAAGCAAAAGCTCAAGACGCTCAAAGCGCTCTTGGACAGGGTGAGGGGTAGCCGCGTGCTGGTGTTCGTCAACCGTCGTGACCAAGGAGCGCGCGTGGTTGAAGGTCTCCAGCGCCTGGGCGCGAGTTGTCAATTGCTCACAGGTGATGTGCCACAACGCAAACGCCTCAAGGTGCTGTCGCGTTTTCGCGACGGCTCGCCTCCGACCTTGGTGGCCACGGATGTGGCTGGTCGCGGACTGCATGTGGAAGCCATCTCACATGTCGTAAACTTCGATCTTCCATATGAGGCGCAGGATTATGTGCATCGCATCGGTCGCACAGGGCGGGCGGGTGCCGAGGGCAAGGCGGTGAGTTTTGTGTGTGAAGACGACGCCTTTTCCCTGCCCGCCATAGAGCAAGTGTTGGGGCACGCGGCGAACTGTGTGCATCCACCTGATTTTGTCGAACGGGTCACGCCATGAACCTTGGACTCAGGAGCATATTGGTACTTGCGGCGCTGGTCGTGATCGCCGCGGGTATCAAGGCCGCGCAAACGCTTATGGTGCCCTTCCTGCTGTCGGTATTCATCGCCACCATGGCAAGCACACCCATGCTCTGGCTGGAACGCCACAAGATTCCAAAGGTCTTGGCGATCATCATCGTGATCGCAACTCTGATGGCCGTGCTCCTCTTGGTGGGTGCGCTCTTTACTCAATCGGTCGCACAGTTCACTGAATCCTTGCCGGGTTATCAGCAGCGGCTCGCCGTAAATTACGAATCGCTCATTGATTGGGTGGCCCAGTTGGGCTTGCCGCGCCCAGCGGATTATGGAGAAGTCTTCGATCCAGGCACCGCGCTACAACTCGCGGGCACGACGTTGCTAGGTCTGGGAGGTGTTTTGAGCAATGGCTTTCTCATTCTCTTGACAGTGATCTTCATTCTCGCCGAAGCCTCCACGATTCGCCCAAAACTCTTGAGTGCGCTGCAAAATCCAGCGCGCGACCTACCACACTTCGAGCAGTTCGCGACGACCTTGAATCGCTACATGGCGATCAAGGCCACCACCAGCCTGATCACCGGCGTGGTGCTTGGCAGTTATCTCGCGCTTATAGGAGTGGACTACCCGTTTCTCTGGGGACTGCTGGCCTTCTTTTTGAACTTTGTACCAGCGATTGGATCCATCATCGCGGCGGTGCCGCCGGTACCGCTCGCCTTGATGCAGGGAGATGGTGGCCTGTCCTTGGCGTTAATCACGGCGCTCGGATTTTTCGTGACCAACGTTGCGATCGGCAATTTCATAGAACCGAGGTTTCTTGGTCAAGGCCTTGGACTCTCAACCTTGGTGGTATTTCTGTCGTTGATCTTTTGGGGCT
>CAZNYE010000003.1:0-4623 GCA_964577185.1 uncultured Pseudomonadales bacterium
GTACGCTAGCCGACCCGACACGCCTATACGCTCGCGAATTCCAACTCCGGAATCGTTACCTCAATCACTTCCTCTAGCCGCTCGGCAAGCGTCACCGTCATTTCGTCGCGCACGTTGTCCGGCAGCTTTTGCAGGTCGGGCTCATTGGCCTTTGGAAGCACCAAACGACGTATACCAGACCTGTGCGCCGCTAGGACCTTTTCCTTGATGCCACCTACCGGGAGCACTAGGCCCGTCAGCGTGATCTCGCCGGTCATGGCGGTGTCATCGCGCACGGATTTTCCGCTCAAGGTCGACACCATGGCCACGGCCATGGTGATGCCCGCCGAGGGGCCGTCCTTGGGTACCGACCCCTGTGGAACGTGAATATGCATGCCGGTCTGCTTGATGCGTTCGCGGTCCACCGAGACCTTTTCGGCAATCGACCAGACGTAGCTGCGCGCGGCCTTCGCGGATTCCTGCATGACATCACCGAGATGTCCGGTCAGTGCCAGCTTTCCGTTGCCATCGGTGGTCGTTGCCTCCACGTATAGGACTTCGCCGCCCACGGCGGTCCAAGCAAGTCCTGGCGCGACACCGGGCAAGAGATCCTTGCGCGGCTGTTCGTCCGGAAACTTTGGCGGTCCGAGCAGATCATCAAGGTGCTTGACTTCAATCGGGCGAAGGCTTGGCGCTCGATTGGTGCGCTGTTTGCGCGTCACGATCATCCTCGCGCGCTTGCGGGCAATCTGACCAATATTGCGTTCAAGCTCGCGCACACCCGCTTCGCGCGTGTAGCGACGGATGACCTGATGCAGGGCGCTCTCTGTCAGGCGCAGCTGCGAAGTCTTGAGGCCGGCTTCTTCTTGTCGGCGCGGGATCAGGTATTGCTGAGCTATGTGCTTCTTCTCGTAATCGCTGTAGCCCGAAAGCTCAAGCAATTCCATTCGGTCGAGCAACGGCCGCGGTATGCCCTCGGTGGTATTGGCCGTGGTGATGAAGAACACCTTGGACAGGTCGAAGGCAAGATTCAAATAGTTGTCGCGAAAATCCTTGTTCTGCGCTGGGTCGAGAATCTCAAGTAGCGCCGCGGCCGGGTCGCCACGAAAGTCCCTTCCGAGCTTGTCCACTTCATCAAGCATGATGAGCGGGTTGCACACGCCGGCACGGTTGATCGCCTGCACGATGCGCCCGGGCATGGCGCCCACGTAGGTGCGCCTATGTCCGCGCAGTTCTGCCTCGTCGTGCATGCCACCCAAGCTGATGCGTTCGAAGCTGCGCGACATGGCGCGCGCGATCGATTGCCCGAGTGAGGACTTTCCAACGCCGGGTGGTCCCACGAAGCAGAGGATGGGCGCGTTTGCCTTGGGGTTCAGATGCAATACCGCGAGATTTTCGAGAATGCGCTCTTTGATGTCCTCAAGACCGTAGTGGTCTTCTTCCAGGACTTCCTCAACGCGGGAGAGGTCGAGGCAATCTTCTGTGTACTGACCCCAGGGGAGCTCAACGATCAGTTCGAGGTAGCTCCGTGTGACCTGATAGTCTCCGCCTTGCGGCGACATGCGCGCAAGACGCTTCAGTTCCCTTTGCGCTTCCTTGGCGACATGCTTGGGAAGGTCCATCTTCTCGATCTGCGCGCGCAATTCGGCAACATCACTGTCACCTTCGTCGAGTTCGCCAAGGGCGTCTTCAATGGCGCGCTTCTGTTGGCGCAATAGGTGCTCGCGTTGATGCTGTTCGAGGTCGGAGCGTGCCCGCGAGGCAATCTCCTGACGAAGCTGGGTCACGCTGAGTTCGCGCGACACGATCTCATGCATGATCTTGACCAGCCCCAGGGCGTCATCTGCCTCCAGCACACGTTGGTCCTTCGCAACTTCCATATCCACCACCGAGGCGATGCGATACATCTGAGTGATTGGGTTGGCTATGCCGCCGACCATTTGCTCGAACATCTCTTCGCCATGCTCGGAGTCATACAGCAGCGCGACTTGGCGGCTGATGGCGAGGTTTTCGCGCAGAAGTGCCAGTGCTTCGGTGTCTTCCTCGCCTAATTCATCAAGGCTGACATTGTTGACCTCCACGTATTGCGCGGAAAGATAGCGTTGAGTTTGTGTTGTGCGCAAAATCCGGCATCTGCGCACACCCTGAACGACAACTTGACTACCTTGCTTCTGACGCTCTACGCGCTTGATATGGACAATTGTGCCAATGGCGTAGAGATCTTCGGTCTTCGGAGATTCGACTTCCGCATCGCGCTGGGCGACACAGATGAGTCGAGACTCCTGCTGCGCGGCGGCTTTTACGGCATTCAGAGACTTTTGCCGTCCCACGAATAGCGGCATAATGAGCTCTGGGTAGACCACCGTGTTCTTCAGTGGTAAAACTGGTAGGTATTGCGCTCCGGCCATCCGCGCTTCGCGATCCTTTTAGTAGATCAAAGGTGGGGGCGAAGCCTAACATTTCAATGGGGACCCGTCGATAAAGGCGAGGCAAGCCTTGCCCGCGGACGCGCAACGGTAGGAGGTCATGAAGAAGTGGTCTCAAGTTTTCAAAGCAAGTGCTACAAGAATCGATTGACCTTTTTCATCTGGTATGTTGGCTTTTCTACAATGGCATGGATCTCGGGACAGTGAATGGAGCGGGGGTGGCGCAACCAGCCAAAATGAGACACATGTGTAAATTCGTTCTTCGGTTTTTCAGCATTTGCATGCTTGTGGTCTGCGTCACAGGCGTGGCAGTCGCCATTGCCGCTAAACCCCAGGCCGATCTCGTGCTGCGCGGTGGAAAGATCGTCACGCTCGATCCTGAACTTGGAGAGCAGCAGGCGATCGCGATGCGAGGCGCTTTCGTCGAGCACATCGGCAGTGTCTCGGACGTGGACGCCTTCGTAGGGGAGGGAACCCGGGTAATCGAGCTTGACGGGCGATTGGTGGTGCCCGGCTTCATTGAAGGTCATGGGCATTTCTTGAGTTTGGGGCGCGCCAAGCAGATTCTAGACCTGTCGGAGGCAGGCAATTGGCAGGAGATTCTCGGCATTGTTGCTGAAGCGGCCAACAAGTCTGCGCCCGGTGAATGGATTCATGGTGGCGGCTGGCATCAGGAGAAGTGGGACTCGCTGCCAGAGGATAGTGTTGAAGGCGTGCCCAGAAATCACGGCCTGACCCGGATAGCCCCAGACAATCCTGTGCTCCTCACCCACGCCAGCGGTCATGCCGCATTCGCCAATCAAGCTGCTCTTGAAGTGGCGGGTGTTTCGGAGTCCACGCCTGATCCATCGGGTGGCACGATTGTGCGTGCGCCGGATGGGGCCTTGACAGGTCTCTTGCGCGAAACGGCGGCGGAACTCGTGGAACGCGCCGCGGATGCGTACGAGTCTGAAACTTCTCGCGGAGAATGGGAAGCACGCATGCGCGAGCGCGTCAGATTGGCCGGGGAGGAAGCGCTCAGACATGGCATCACTTCCTTTCACGACGCCGGAGCTTCTCTGTCTGAGATAGATCTGTTTGTGAAGCTCGAGTCTGAGGGGGCGCTGCCTGTGCGCCTCTATGTAATGATCATGGGTGCTGGCATTGAGCAACTCGATGCCTTGCTGCCCCAATACTTCATGCCATCGGACGGAGACGACTACCTCAGTGTGAGGTCGATCAAGCGACAGATTGATGGGGCCCTTGGATCACACGGTGCATGGTTGTTGGAACCCTACGCCGACCTGCCCGGGACCGAGGGTCTCATCCTTGACCCGGTCACGCAATTGGAACAGGCTGCTTCGATTGCCGCGCGACATGGTTTTCAGGTCAACACGCACGCCATAGGCACACGCGCCAATCGCGAAACCCTTGACCTCTATGAGCGTGTCTGGAAGCGGCTTGGAGTTTCCGGCCAGGCCCTGCGCTGGCGCATCGAACACGCACAACACATACACCCGACGGATATTCCGAGATTTGCGCGGCTTGGTGTCATCGCGGCGATACAAGGCATCCACTGTGCATCGGATGCCCCTTGGATTCCGCGTAGGCTTGGGGAGAGAAGGGCGCGTGAAACGTCCTACCCTTGGCGTGATCTTTTGGAAACCGGTGCCCTCCTGGGAAATGGTACTGACGCCCCAGTTGAACCTATCAATGTCATGGCATCGTTTCATGCCAGTGTGACGCGCGTGGATGCCCATGGACAGGCTTTCCATCCCCGTCAGGCGATGACCCGCGAGCAGGCTTTGAGAAGCTACACCATCAACAATGCCCACGCCGCGTTCGAAGAAGACTTCAAGGGCAGCTTGTCTGCCGGGAAGCTGGCGGATGTGGCAGTACTGTCGGCTGATATTCTTACTGTCGCTGAGAACGAGATTCTGAATACTCAAGTGGACTACACGATCTTGGGTGGAACGGTTGCCTATGATCGGGCGCGTGACTAGTGCCTCAGGCTCGCCGTTCCGCTTATTGCCGATGGTTCGATTTGTGGCAGAATGCCCCACCTTTGCCGGAATAAGGCAACAGACACATTCAATCCACCAGGACTCTTCAAGACCTTAAGATCATGAGAGACGAAACAGCAGCCATTCACGGCGGATATCAGACAGATCCAACCACCAAAGCGGTCGCGGCGCCAATTTTCCAGACCGTCGCCTATGAGTTTGACGATGCCCAGCAC
>CAZNYE010000004.1:0-10944 GCA_964577185.1 uncultured Pseudomonadales bacterium
ATCGACGGCCGACTCGATAGAATCGACGGTCGGCTTGACGGAATCGACGGTCGGCTCGACGGAATGGACAGTAGATTCGACAGGCTTGAGAATCGGTTCGAATCGTTCGAAGAAAAGTTGGATGGCAAGCTTGACGTGCTCTCCGGGCGAATGTTCTATCTCATGCTGGCCATGATCGGGGCGATGATCGCCATGTTCGGAAGCATGTTCGCGATGCTGGTGAATGGATCCGCTTGAGCCGTTGCATCAGCCTTCCGGCACCAAATGTATGATTTACTGCTGCGCCTTAGCGCGTAGATGGTTGATCTGTGCGTAACACCGAAGTGGTGGAATTGGTAGACACGCTATCTTGAGGGGGTAGTGGGCACGCGCCCGTGGAGGTTCGAGTCCTCTCTTCGGCACCAGTTTGAAGGTCAAGGTTTGCATGGAAGGGGATGCACCACGCGTAGAAGTGCCGCATCCGACAGCGGGCATTGGCGAGGTCGGCATGCGTCGTGTGGCCAGACAGATTTCCGCACAGGTGCTCACCGCGCTTGCGGTCCAGGCAACAATTCTTCCGGTTCTCAGCGGGCGCGTGTAGCGTAAGGTTGGCGCGATGAAACTGCTGACGAGCACAAGCGAGTTTGATGCGGTCGAAGACTTGCATGCCCTTGGTTGCACTGATGGGCTGCCGGTGGTGGTCCCAACGCCGGCGGAGCGGGTCTCTATTCGATGATTATGCCCAGTTGGTGCGCTGGACCTCATAGAAACAGCGCCGTGAGCATGCGCGTAGAAACGAACCAGATTTGCACGGTACCAGTGTAGGCGGGGGCGGTGCAGCCCGCGAAGCCTCAATGCGCCGAGTTCCCACCCTCTCGGTGACGTGCGTCAGATCTACGAACATACAGCACCAACGCATGGTCCACCAGCTCATACCCTCTCGATTGCACGATCTGTCGTTGCAGGTTTTCGATTTCTTCGTTCACAAACTCGATCACCTGGCCAGAATCCACATCCACCATATGATCATGGTGCTGGTAGCTGGACAGCTCATAGACCGCATGTCCATCGTCGAAATTGTGCCGATCGAGAATGCCGGCGGACTCGAACTGGGTCAGTACACGGTAGATGGTGGCGAGTCCGATTGAATCATCCGATTCAAGAACGCGTCTGTAGACATCTTCAGCACTGAGGTGGCGTTGATCGGACTCCTCAAAAATCTCCAGAACACGCAAACGGGGCAGGGTGACCTTCAGCCCGGCCTTCTTGAGCTCCTTACCGCTTGCTGTGCTCTGTGGGGGCACGGAGGTGCTCGCCTGATACATACGGCCGCATTATGGCATATGCACCATGTGGCCATATGGAACCCTTTAGGAGCCGAAATGACGGAATGGCTATCGGCTTCAGGGGATTGTGAAAACGCTTGATCATCGGTGATTGTTGATCTGTGGTTGAGGGGTAATTCGGTGAAAGCACGGATTGAGTCTGAGCCATTCAACAGACGAGATTATCTAGTTCTTGATTAACTCACTGGAAAATTGGACAAGGCCTTTGCCCGACGCCTAAGCCGAGACCCCTTCTTTTTCCTTACTCATTTCGCTTCTAGTGGATTCTCAGTGCGCAGTTCGGGAAACAGGTAAAAGTCACGATCCCGAGTGAGCAGAATGTCGACTCCATGCGCAACACAGAGTGCGGCGATCCGCGCATCATGAACGATTCCGCCACTCACCCGAGGGCGGCTAACGAATCCTTCCAGAACTTGACCAAAGCTCTCTGTTTCCCCGAGCATTTCAAGGGTCGGGGAGGCCGCCCAAACTTGGAACTGTCGCCAAGCCTTTTGAGGATGAGTCGCTTCGTCCTTCCAGAGCCGCCGATTCGTGACCACGCTCAAGAATTCGTAACAGCAGGGCCAGGGAATGGCCCAAATCCGATCGCCTTCTGACAGCCCTGCCATAACCGCTTGGGCACGATTGTGGGATTGAGATTCCCTGCGGTGGGCATAGACCAAGATGTTGGTGTCCACCGCAATCATCCGGAATCGCGGTCTTCGTAAATGATGTCGCGAAGATCCTGCCAGGAGTACTTCTCGAGCGGGTCAGGAGCGCTGCTGTCCCCCTCACTGCAATCCGGAAGCTCATATCTATGGTGCTGCCCGCCGGATGCGAGCACGTGACGAAGGCCTTCTTCCACGATGGAGCGCAGACTCCTTCCCTGCCTTCGGGCGGATTCCTTGGCACGAAGCAAGAGTGCGTCATGGATATCAAGTGTGGTTTTCATTGGAGCCATACTACCCATATTTCTTGCTATGGTAAAGCCATAAATTCACTTTGGAAGGCCCAGTCCACTCTTGGAACATCACACATAATCCAGCAACCCCCCAATGCCAGTGATGGTCTCCTCTGAAATACTACCGCTCGGCAGGAGGAGTCGAAACCTTAGGCCGCGAAGCGAATGCGGGCGGTAGCCTGACACCTGCTTAAACCTCTGCGAGACACTGTGATGTATGACCGGTACATCATCCGGGTCAATGCTGGGCTCGTCATCCACTCGTACGCATACGAGCCGCGGCCGCTCCTTGCCAACGCGCGATATCAGGCCAGAGTGAGTGTGCAAGGCACCGTGCACCATCGGATAGATGAGAAGATCATCAACCTCGATGTCCCGCACTCGACCGCCCAGATTCTCAAGTAGCTGTTGCAGTGAAACCTGGTCTCCCTTGTGAATCCTAATCTCATCACCGAGCGCTTTTTCGCACTCACCAATCATGAACTCAAGGGCAAGATCGGAGAGGCCATCAAGCCAGTAGCCCCCGCCCACATCGCTGTGAACGCCCGGAAACCACACTTCGAGGATGCGTCCCGGATGCTCGGCATCCTTGTTGACTTGTGTCGGCGTGAAGGGAATTCGAGTCTCATCGAGCGCTAGAATGTGTACTGCCCGTCGCACCCGTTCATCTAGCGTCCCATTTTCGAACACCACATCCGTACTGGTCTTCTCTCCACTGCGATGAACGCCATTGAGGGCGGCCACCGTATCGAACACACCAAGGAAGGCGATCTCGTCGCACTCTTCAGCGGCCAGCACCTCGCAGATAAACTTTCGCGCGAGGGCGGCACCGCGACTGAAGCCGAACACGAGCACTCGGTCGCCTTTTTGATATGTATCCGATAGATCTCTACGGGCTTCGGCAAGAATCCTGCCTGCATCTCCCCAAGCTGGTGCCCAAAACATATTGAAGGCCCGGCGCACTCTGTGAAACGACCGACCCACCGTCGTCACCCGCTCCACCTTGTGGCTCGTGCCTATGCCAGAGTAATAGAAGGCGCATTGCGGGTCGCCGCTCGGCGTGGTGGTATCCGAGCGCCCGCCTTCGGAAGTCCCGCCCATGAGCACATGCATCTTGAGCACGTTGCTGATGCTCTCATCCTTCGTGAAGCCGCTCACGTCACTCGGTTCGTTGCCGGTTCCATCAAAGCTGAAGGTAATTGTCTTGAGATTGGTTGCTTCTGACATGCGGGTCCGTGACCTGTTGGATGGTTTAACTTTATGGTTGGTGGGCCGCTGTTGCAAGTCTTCGTGGGCACTAAGTGCGCTTGGCTCATCTCATTGCGAGGTCTGTTCAACCTCTCCGCTCGATAGGCTCGCAAGGGTGCGGGCAGGGTTCGTGGATTCATCGAGCCGCAACACCAGCCTCAGCGCGACGAATCAAATTGGGAATTGCTTGTGCGCCCGCCGAACTTGATCGAGCCATGTTCCCTGCCGGCAAGAATCGGAGGGATGGAAAAAGGAACATTCACCTAGGCCTCGGCCGCTGGGTGTCCTCTTCTCTTTTTTGTTATTCGGCACCACCGAGAACGCCGTGAAGACCCAGATATGGATCGCCGTCTCAGTCTACGCGCGGGTGGTGATCATCAAGAAACGGCTCAACCTGGAGGCCAGCCTCTACACAATTCTACAGATTCTGAGTGTGACACTCTTCGATAAAATCCCACTAAATCAAACACTTTCCGAAAGCGAATGCACTATCGAAATTCCGGCCCACCCTAACAAATTGATTTTGTTCAACTAAACGTTGGGACACTAATGACAAAACCCATGAACAATATCTCCATTTGTGTTACATTCTGAAACATGATTGCCTGCGCTGCAGGTTGTCTTGTTCGCATGGTCTGCATACAAGAAAAACTGAAGTGAAGGTGTCATAACCGCGAGGGGGCTTATGCTTGCTGAGGGGTTGAGGTCGTGGCGTTTTCGAACCCTTGGCCACAAGGTCTGCATCGGCGCAACGGAGATGAAGGGTCAATTGGAGAAGGAGAAGGAGACAGAAATCATGAAGCTGTTAAACGAGATTCATAGTAGTTCTGGGGTTAACAAGTGGCTATTCGGCTTGCTTGTGGTTTTAGGTCTTGCGCTTTCCCCAACCGTGCTCCTTGCACAAGAGGAGATTGAAACGGAGGAAGTGGCGGAGGAGGAGGAAGCGGAGGCTCAAGCCTCGGATGCGCCCGCACGGACTATAGAAGAAGTTGTTGTGACAGGTTCGAGGCTGAGGCGCGACACTTTCTCAAGCGTATCTCCGCTACAGATTATTACTGGTGAGGTTTCCCGTGAGGCGGGTCTCATGGATGCGGCGGATATTCTCCAAGAATCCACGGCAGCATCGGGTCAGCAAATTGACGTCACTTTTCAAGGGTTCGTACTTGATGACGGGCCCGGTACTTCGACGATAAACCTCCGTGGCCTATCGTCCGCGCGGACACTCGTACTGATCAATGGGCGAAGAGTCGCACCAGCCGGAGTCGAAGGCGCACCTAGCTCACCAAATCTGAATTTAATTCCGTCTTCCATCGTGGCTCAGTACGACCTCTTGCTTGATGGCGCGTCTTCGATCTACGGCTCCGATGCTGTTGCGGGCGTTACCAATGCAATTTTGCGTAAAGATTTCGAGGGGATTGAGGTTGAGAGTTTTTCGAGTGTGCCCTATCACGGGGCAGGTGAAGACCATACTTTGTCAATAACCTGGGGCCGGAATTTTGACCGAGGGTTTGTCGGTGCCGCATTCGAGTATTTGGAATCTGAAGCCGTGGAGTTCGGAGATAGGCCTTGGACGGAGGAATGCACTAAGAACGCGGAGATTGACCAGAATGGGCGTGTGCGAACCGAAGAGCTTTGGTACACAAGAAACTTCGGTATGCGCTGGGATGACTGTGCGCTGGGTTCAACGGCAGCGCGCATGTACGTTCCAGGAGCAAGATATGGGAACATCTTCTACACTCCCGGATATTCGAACGGTGGCTGGCCGAATTTTTCCGAGTCCAATAGTAGTTATGGGAGGTTTGGTATTGATGGTGATGGCGACGGAGAGACGGACATTTCGTTCCGAGACTACGATATCAATGGAAAGGAGCACTTTGCGCATCTATACGCCCAACGGGAGAGAAGCAGCTTCTTTGCCTATGGAGAATATACGCTCGAAGGTGAAATGAACTTGACACCCTATTTTGAATTCCTTTACGGCAGTCAGGACTTTTACTCAAACAGCGGGGCGGGTCAGCTATTTCCAGATGTGCCAGCGAACAATCCATTCAATCCATGCAATCCTGCTGCAGAAGGTGGTGTGGACTGCGATTTAGCATTCAATGCGTTGCTCACAAATCCCAATTATGTTCGGGATTTCTCAGAGTGGTATACGAATCTGAACGGGTGCTTTGGTCGCCCGCCTAGCGCCTGCTCTCCGGCCGCGTTTGGGCTTCTCCGTCCTGCGTCAGGAGCGAGGGAGGTGTTGCCAATTGTGTCGGTGCGCGGTGACCGAAACCGTACCTATAGCGAGACCGACACGTACCGTTTTGTGGGAGGTGTGTCCGGCGACCTTCCATTCCTTAATTTCGCTAGCTTGAGTGATTGGTCGTTTGACCTTTCCGTAACCTACTCCAAGTCGGATGCGACTGCCAGTAGACCCGGGGTACGGGAAGATCGATTGAACTTGGCTCTTGGCGTGTATTCTTCCACGCATACGCCTTGCGAAAATGATCTTGGTGCTAATCTCGAAGCTGACGTGGCCCAAGGTTGTCTGCCAGTGAACATGTTCGCTCCCTCGCTGTACCCGGTGGGCCAGGTCATAGGTGACTTCGGCACCCAAGCGGAACGCGACTACGTTTTCGACAACCGAACTTTCGATACGGAATATGAGCAGACGCTGTTTTCCTTCTTCATGTCCGGTGACTTGTTCGAGTTGCCCGGTGGAACGGCGGCCGGTGGCGTCGGAGTAGAGTGGCGCAAGGACGAGATACGTTCGATTCCTGACGCGATTGCGAGAGAGGGCCTATTCTTTGGGTTCTTCTCTGACGGCGGTGCCGAAGGCGACAAGGTGACGAAGGAGTTGTTCGCTGAAGTTGAGTTTCCGCTCCTCGGCGGGATGCTATTGGCGCAGGAACTAACCTTGAACATGTCGGCACGGCTTACCGATGACGAATACTACGGTACGGCATGGACGGAATCCTTCAAACTCGCATATCGTCCGTTCAATTCACTATTGTTGCGAGCTACCTATGGAACTTCCTACCGCGCCCCAAACCTTCGTGAGTTGTTTTTGCGAGATCAGACAGGATTCCTCAACTTATTTGACCCTTGCTTCATTCCCGAACGCGCGTGGGATGCACTTGAAGACAAGTATGTTCCAGAGGATGATCCAAGGGAAGCTTATGTGCTTGAGAACTGTCGCAGGGAAGGAGTGGATCCAACCACGGCGTACAATGGTGGCCGCAATGTCTTCTCAACAGAGGTAGCCGCAGGCGGCACTCTGACATTGGAAGAGGAAACCTCCAACTCTAGCACCATCGGGTTTTCGTGGGAGCAGCCGTTCACCAACGAGTTTGATCTGGCGGTTGGGGGGTCGCTCTACGAGATCAAGATCAAGAACACCATCGTTGAGCCGAGTGCGCAATTCATTATCAATGACTGCTATTATACTGAAACCGGCGTGAGCCCCTTCTGCTCGAGGATTTCTCGTGAATCCTCTGACCCCGTCGTTCCACGGTTCGACATCATTGATCGAGCGTTCATCAACCGAGACTTGCAAAGGGTGAGGGGTGTCGATGTAAACGCGACCTTCACCGACTCGATTACTGTGTTTGATCGACCCTTCGAGATCTCCTTTGATTTCAATGCGCATCGGCTGCTTGAGCGTTCGTCGCAGGAAATCGATGATGCCGGAAACTTAGACTTTAGTGAATTTCAAGGCGAGTGGTATTACCCATACTGGACGTTTCGTGTACAAGGGCGCGTCTCCTATGATCAGTGGCGGCTCATTTGGACCGCAAACTATATCGACGGCCAGAAGAGTGATGCTGCCTTCATTGACGATTGGGACGACATTTCTGGCACTAGCGATACCTGTCTCGGCCCGCCAGACGACGTGCTATGCAGGGATATTGAGTGGGCCAGCGACTACATGACGCATGCATTGACCTTGGTGTATCAGCAACAGGGGGGCGGTTGGAGTGTGCGAGCTGGGGTTAGAAACCTATTCGACGAAGAACCGCCATTCATCAATGAGGGTCCAACAAACTATAGCAATGTCCCCCTTGGAGCTGGTTATTCGCTCGATGGCAGGGTCTACTTCTTAAACCTCTACGCATCCCTTGATGCCTTCGGGATCTTCTAAGGGCTGGGTGAAATCAGAACTCTAACTATTGCTTGAGTAGCAACAACGACCGGTGAGTGGCATGAGGCCGCTGGCCGGTCGATTGGAGGTTTAAGACGCGATTGCGGGCCAATGACGCTTAAGCTTTGAGATGGGGCTGCTTGTGAGACATTTCCTCGAATTGGCTCAAGAGACTAGACTGCGTCTTTTGGGCTTGGTTATAGTCCACTTTCGAGGGGTCGGTTGTGCCGTGGCAAATCAACATTTGCGGTCATTGTGCGCCCGATGCCAATGTGAGGCATCTTGTCTCCACACGAGATGTGTGGAATTGTTGCGTCCAGCAAGATATTGAGAGAGGTAAACGCATGAGTCTCAACCCCACAAGAGCATCCTTTGCTATAGCTAAGGTCCTGGCTTGCCTTGGACTAGCCGGATTCACTTCCGCGCAAACTACAGAGCCTTATCCGCTTGAATATTGGGCACTTCGCGATGCAGTTTCCAGCGTGTCGCTTTCGCCGGCAGGGGACAAGCTTGCGCTCATGAAGATACTCTCGCGAGACGGCGATCCGATTATTGAGATCTACGATACCTCGGACATATCGAAGGATCCATTTCGAGTTGGGGCCGACCCGATGGAGATCGTCGGCTACGACTGGGTTAGCAATGACATCATTGCCTTCGTCGCACGCCAAGCTGTTCGAGACAAGATCGACGACTTCAACCAGGGCGTGTTCGAATTCAGATTTGCCCTGCTCAATCTTGAGACAGAGAAGATCAAGACTTTTGATCAGGAAGAGAGTGCCGATGTAGTAAATCTTCTCCCGTACGACGACGATCACGTAATCGTCGCTTACGAGAACTACGACTCTGATGGGCCCGGTGCCAGAATTCGTGATGCTTTCCGCCCGCGGGCCTATTGGAAATACAACATCAGTAAGGGCACAAGGCAACTCCTTATTCGTGGCAAACTCAGCTTAGGTGGAATCTCCTTCGACCCTCGCGGGAATCCTCGAATAGCAGGCGGGTTCGATGACCGCACCGGATACTACAAATGGTACTACCGCGGTGAGGATGCTAATAGCTGGGAGGAGATAATTCGATTTCACGAAGATGACTGGGACTTTCAATCCATAGCAGGAATCGACGAACAGAACCCGGGGCATCTGTTCGTTTACGCACACAATGGAGAAGATACTGAAGGGCTGTGGTCTTTCAATACAGAAACCAAAGAATATGTGGAGCCCGTCTATCTTCGCAAGGACGTGGATGTCGGCGGTTTGGCGTTTCACAGCAACACCTGGGCCAATTCTGGTATTGAAACGGGTGTTGTCTGGTACAAGGACAAGCGGCATGTGGAATATTGGGATGCTGAGGAAGAGGCGATCCATCGCCAGCTTGAGAGCGTGATTCCTCACGCATACAACATTGCGTTCCGCCGCTCCCGAGATGGTGCCACGATTGTGATTCGCAATAGTGGTCCTCGTGATCCAGGCACCTACTATTTGCTCAAGGACGGCAAAATTGACGTGGTCGGCACACGGCAGCCTCTAATCGAGAGCGAAAAGCTCGCCGATGTCCGCTACATCACCTATGAGTCGCGCGACGGACGCATGATTCCGGGCTACATCACCATGCCCCATGGAGACCCTCCATACCCGTTGGTGGTAATGCCTCACGGTGGGCCGTTCGTGCAAGAGGTAGTGTCATATGATGATTGGGGACAAATGCTTGCGAACAATGGCTACCTAGTGCTTCAGCCTCAGTATCGAGGATCGCTAGGATATGGTATGGAATTCTACCAATCGGCCTTTATCAATGGTGGCCAAGGCGGCTACAAAATGCAGGACGATAAGGACGATGGTGCGCTCTATCTTGTTGAACAGGGATTAGTCGACCCCGAGCGAATCGCGATGTATGGATGGTCTTATGGAGGATATGCAGCGTTGGTGGCAGCATCGCGCACACCGCAAATCTACCAGTGCGTTATTGCCGGTGCAGCCGTAGCGGACCCAAATGAACAGATCAACCACTATCGTTGGGAATTGCGCGGTACTGGAAAGATCGCACAACTCAATATGTGGGATGACAGCGTTGCCCCGGTGGAAGAAGCGGCCAAGGTGAATGTGCCACTCTTACTAATTCACGGCAGCGTTGACCAGAGGGTGCCTCCGAAGCAATACAAGCTCTACCGCAACGCACTAGACAGGAATGAAGTGCCCTATACGTTCGTTGAACTCGAAGGTGCTGATCATTTCTCCAACACGCTTCGTTACGGACACAAGTTGACTCTCTATCAGTCCATGATCGACTTCTTGCGGGACGACTGCGGCCCTGGGGGGCTCTAGCCGGTCGGGCGAAGCCCGAGCCGAAGCACCGCTTCGGCAGGCTAGAGCGGGCTGACAGGAGGTCAGCCCTGGGGGTGAGACGTGATTGGACGCCGCGGCAGGACGCCCCCAACACACCGTGGACGAAGCGACTTCGTGGAATATCGGCCGGTCGGGCGAAGCCCGAGCCGAAGCACCGCTCTACCAGCGCCCGCCCTTGTCTACAACCTCGGATGGTCCAAACTGGGTCGCTGATTCACTTCAAGATTCTGCAAGAATGTCTCGCTCCCGTCGGGCCACTCAACAGTCAGCGTCTCCATATGATTCGCCGTGCCCCGCCCAAAGAGCTGATCGGTAGGATTGTGGGGAGCTTATTGAACTCAGATTGAATCAAATCTAGGCCGGATCCAGGGATCTCGAATATTTCGAGCCCCCACTTCACAAAAAGTAGCCACGAATATCGTGTGGCACGGATTCCGTGTACAATCTAGCGATCACATACTTGGGTGAACTAAGCGTGAACCTGACCATCACCGTAGAGGAGGAGATGCTACGCAAAGCCCGCATTCGAGCACTTGAAGAGAACACCTCCGTGAACGCCGTGTTGCGTGACCATCTAGCCACTTACGCTGGTCTAGCCTCGGCAAGAATTGGAGCGGTCAGCCGCTTGCTCCTTCTCTCTAGGGGTTGCCAGTCGGGCAGGGGCGCGTCCCAATGGACGCGAGACGAATTGCATGAGCGCTGAGCTCCAGTTCATCGACACAAACGTTCTTGTCTACTTGTTCGACGCAGACTCGCCGACCAAACAGTCGAGATCAAGAGATCTGATTGGCGACGAGACCGTGAATTTCGTGCTCAGCCCACAAGTACTTGGTGAGTATTACGTAACCGTCACTCGCAAGCTCGCAAGGCCACTTTCCGCTGAACAGGCGCTCGAAGCAGTTAGTTCATTGAGCGCCTTCCGCGTGCGCGATATCCACGTTGGTCTGGTGCGGGCCGCAG
>CAZNYE010000005.1:0-3396 GCA_964577185.1 uncultured Pseudomonadales bacterium
GTCTCGGCCCCGCGCACTATGTCAATGACGTGCGCCGCGCCAAATTTCTGGCCCCATCTATAGACGGCGGAGAGCAGTTTCTGGGCATCAATCGTGCCATCCTCAAGTTCAGCAGGCTCAAGACAGCAATCGCAATTGCCGCAAGGGTCGGCGCGCTCACCAAAATAATCAAGCAGAGCGACGCGTCGACAGCTTGGTGCCTCGCAATAGCCAAGCAGGGCATCGAGACGCTTGTGCTCCCGCCGCCGGCGCTCATCCCCGGCATCTTCCTGCTCGATGAATCGTCGACGCATGGCCATATCGGAGAGCCCGTACAGCATGTGCGCTTCAGCAGGCGCACCGTCCCTTCCCGCGCGTCCTATTTCCTGATAATAAGCCTCAAGGCTTCCAGGGAGATCCGTATGCAGCACGAATCGCACGTCTGACTTGTCAATGCCCATGCCAAAGGCAATGGTGGCCACCATGACCATCCCTGATTCACTCATGAACCTGTCTTGATTGGTTTCCCGCTCACGCTTATCCATGCCTGCGTGATAGGCGAGCGCTGTGACACCCTCCTCATTGAGCTGCGCTGCCGTTTCAACTGTCTTTTTTCGCGAAAGGCAATAGACAATCCCGCTCATCCCCGCATGCCGCTCGATGAAGCTGCGCACCTGCCGCTTCCCATCACGCTTCATCTCCACGGACAGTCGAATATTGGGCCGGTCGAACCCCAGCACGAACTGTGAGACCCTGCCAGCGAACAGTCGCTGGGCGATATCCTCACGTGTGACCCTGTCGGCGGTGGCGGTAAGCGCTGCGACCGGAACCTCAGGAAAGCGCTCGCGCAGTTGCGTCAGATCCTCGTACTCAGTACGAAAGGAAGGACCCCACTGAGAAATGCAATGCGCCTCATCGATCGCAAACAGACTGATGGGGAGCTGTGCGAGCGCCTCCAGCATGGGCTCCGTCATCAGGCGTTCCGGTGACATGTAGATGAGTTTGGTGCGACCCTCGACAAGTCTTTGCCATGCGGTCATGTTGGCACGGCGACCATTGCCAGAATTGATGCTGTCCGCGGCTATCCCAGCCAGTTTCAATGCCGCCACCTGATCCTGCATGAGCGCTATGAGCGGAGAAACCACTACCGCAAAACCCTCCTTGACAAGCGCCGGAATCTGAAAGCAAAGCGATTTTCCCGATCCCGTCGGCATCACGATCAACGCGCTCTTTCCTGCAAGCAAGGCGCGAACCGCATCCTCCTGACCAGGTCGGAAGTGTTGGAACCCGAAGGTTTCCTCAAGTACTTTCTTGGCTGAAGTTATTTCTTGAGCATCAAGCAAGCGTTTTGTTCCTTCAAAAAAGCTGGGATTGTGTCGGGGAAACTACCGCCAAGGGTACACTCAAAGTGCGGCGTGAGGCTCATCCAATTTCACTCGCATTGCCTCAATGGCGGGCCGGGCGTGCCCGACCGAATCAAAGACTGCCATCACCCTATTCTTAAGGAGCCAGCTCGCAGCAAGTTCTGGTGGGCATGCGTGACACAATTGCCCTGATAACTGCCGTATTCCGGGAAACGCGTGACACATTCATCCCTAAAGAGGAGTTTCCTGCGATATCGCGACGGTTGATCTGGGGACGCGCAAGATCTGTGTGAAGTTCGCCCTGCCGAAGCTTCGTGTACGGGCGGGCTGGTACGCTCCCGTAAGGCGAAATCAAACCGAGTGAGACACCAACCGTGACGGCGGTTCGAAGGACCTACGCGCCTTGATAGCTCGCCTGATCTCTTGCAGCGATCACACGCGCATGCCATTCAAGCGCTTGCTCACTGAGATCGCAGTCAGGAGCGGGAGTGGACAAGAAGTGGCCACATGAATCCTCTCCCCTCACGAGCCTTGCGAAATCCTTTTCGGCAATCACTTGCCGGTTGTGCGGTGCGATGTAGTTGATCGTGAGACCCCAGCGACGTATGTCGGAAGGATTGGCAGGCGAAGAATGCAATGTGAAGCCGTGGTGTAGGGAGAATTCCCCCGGTTCAAGCTCAACGTCGAAGACATCGGACTGAGAGATGTCGATTTTCGCTTCCTGACCTCTGTATAGGAAGTTATCGACTTCGAACCGGTCCACATGCTCGATCAAGCCGTTTGCGTGCGAGCCCTTGACGAACTGCATGCAACCATTGGCCTTGTTGACAGGTCCAAGCGCAAGCCAAGCGCTGACCATGGCATCGTCATCTTCAAGTCCCCAATAACGTAAATCCTGGTGCCAACTCACATAGCCTGTTGACCTCGCCTCCTTGATAAAAAAGGTCGAGCCCCAGACGAGGATATTGGGGCCAATCACGGCCTCGACCGCATCGAGAATTTGTTCATTGCGGGTCAACTCGTTGACGAAGGGTAACAGGTGGTGCATTTCGTTGAACTGCCCACTGCGCGCGATATCGAGTGCCTTCATTTTGTCTTCGAGCGATTCGAAGTGACTGCGATAGTCCGCCGCCTGCGTGGGCGAGATCGCGCGCAAAGGGAAGAAGAACCCGTCTCGCCAATAGTGATCTTGAACGAACTTGCGCTCCATGGGTCTCTCCAATCGGGTCGATGTTCAATCAATGGACATGCCTGACAATATCACGCTTTCTCTTTCTCAGGGGGCACTTGCCGAGGTGGGAGCAAGTCTTGCTACCCGAAGAACGAAGGCAGCGGCTACCGAACTCTAATCAGCGCCTTACCAAAATTCTCCCCTCGCATCAGGCGGCAGAAGGCCTCCGGCGCACTCTCCAATCCCGCGCTGATATCTTCACGATAGGCAAGGCGTCCCTCTTCAATCTCTCTTCCTAGTTCGATTTCCATTTCAGGACGAAGATCTTCATGGTCGTATACAACGAGCCCGCGCAAAGAGGCCCGCGCCCGGATGATCGATCCCGGATTTGGCCCCGCTGGCGGCGTGTCGCTGTTGTATTGCGACATGAGGCCGCAGAGCGCCACGCGCGCACCCAATGCGAGCCGCTCCATGGCGGCATTGAGCACATCGCCGCCAACATTGTCGAAGTACATATCAATGCCATTGGAACAGTGCTGTTCCAAGGACTCGCGCAAGTCCTCGCGCTTGTAGTTGACCACGGCATCGAGCCTCGCGGCATCGCGCAGCCATTGGCATTTCTCATCGCTACCGGCCATGCCTATCACTCGCGCCCCGGCAATCCGCCCAAGCTGTGCGACAGTCGCGCCCACCGGTCCCGCAGCGGCTGACACCAGGAGGGACTCGCCGGGCTGTGGCTGAAGCAATCTGCGCACACCCGCATAAGCGGTCAATCCCGGCATGCCGAGAACGCCCAGGGCGAGTGACGCTGGCCGAATCTGACTGGACACCGGATGCAGGGATTCCGGTGGAAGACCCAAGCGCTCTTGCCAAGGTCCGTGG
>CAZNYE010000006.1:0-3260 GCA_964577185.1 uncultured Pseudomonadales bacterium
CCTTTGGACTAAACTGGTTTCATTCCTTGGAGTCTCCAAGAGACAACGAAAAGCTGAAGAGATTCACGCCGCAGGTGGTTATCGACGCAAGCACCCGTCGTGGCGCCTGGTTTGCTCCGGACGAATACACCCATCCACGCATCGCCGAATCCGCCGCACTGATCCATCGCGCCGGCGGCAGGGTTGGCATAGGTGCCCACGGGGAGCTGCAAGGGCTCGGATATCACTGGGAGATGTGGCTGTTCGCGACAGGCGGTTGGACACCCTGGGAGATCCTCACCGCCGCCACGCGCCATGGAGCGCAGATTATTGGCATTGGCGAGGACATCGGAACCGTGACGGCGGGCAAGCTCGCGGACCTCGTTGTACTAGAGCGAAATCCGCTCGATGACATTCGCCACACCGACAGTATCTCGCACGTCATCAAGAACGGGGAGGTTTACGATGCCGATACGCTTGATCGACTGCTTCCAGAGCCAATGAAGCTAGCGGACCAATGGTGGTGGGGACTCGGGCCGCATGTGAGCGACTAACTCGAAGTTGGTTATGTTTCGTCGGTTCGCTCCACGTGCGGCTCCGCTGAATCAGCTTTCTGCTCTTCAATGAGATCTTCAATGGGTTTTTCGAGTTGTTCCAAGGTGTAGCTCGATACGCGGAAGAACTCATCGCGTAGCGAACTCTTCACGAGCGTGTCGCGAATCTCGGTATCAAACATCGGCTCTTCCTCATCGAAAGCCTCTTCGGATCCCTCTTTCGAATCCTCATCTTCCTCATCTGATTCATCGGGTCGATAGAAGGCGTAGCGAACCGTTTCGCCCGCGGCGGAGACTTCAAATTCAACGTCCGGATCGCGCTCGGGAACCTCCTCGGCTAGGCCCATGACCCGTAGCGTTTCAAAGCGGGTCGCCATGCTCGACAGTTCACTGCTCTTGGCCTTCAGAGATGGATCGAGGAAGCGCCATTCGCCGTCGCTCACAAACTCGGCCTCCCAGGCTCCTACTCTTGACATGGCATCGAGGCTTGCCGGCGTCTGAATCAGCGTCTTGTCCAGCCAATCATCTTTATCCAGCGGGAGATCATAGGTCGCGAGTTCGATCGCGTAGATTTTCTCGGAATCCGACTCGCGCGCATGAATTCGACGAAAGCTCGGCGAGGTTCCGAGATAAAGCGTCGCGACCGTCTCGTCTTCTGAATAGAGCTCCAACTTGCGTTGAAACGAATCTTCGGTGACCTCGAAGCGTTCGGCGGCCTCGCCGGTCGAAGCGACCGGCCAAGTCCAGCGATCACTTGCCAGCACCTCCATGAGCGAGTCCATGCGCGATGAATCGACCTTGAGTTCGCCCGGCATCAGCCACAGATCCTCTTGTAGGGACAGCTCGATTGGGCTTTCGTCCCTGCCCGAGACGCGGATTTGATCGAGGCCATCCACCTCAAAGGTGACCAGCGGGTCTTCGCCCTTCTCCTGCGGCATGAGTAGGGCTACGGCGAGTGCCGCCTGAGCCAAGAGGGTGCCGACGAGTATGCTCATGCTTTTTCGCGTAACAGGAATCATGACTGCGCTCCTTCTTGCAGCCAGGTTGAATACTTGAGCCTTCTTCGTTTCCTAGCCAAGTACGAGAAAGCAAACACTAGAACGAGCCCTGCAAGCGCGAAGACGTAGTTCATGGCTTCGAATCCCATTTGAATATCCCGCGTCGTCGGCGGCAGGGTTCGATTGAAGTGACCGCGAGATCGAATGCTTACAAGCCCGGCATCCTCAAGCGACCAATCCACCGCGTTTTGTACCAGCTCCAATGAGCCTTGGTACACCATTCCAGAGAGGGACCCCAGGATCTGTAAATTCCGGTCTGACAGGAACTCGTTTGAAGCAAAGAGAATGATGCGCGCCGATTCTGGCGAGCGCTCAATCACCGAGGACACAACACCAGCGCCCTCAATCTCCTCGCTCTGAGCGGCTTCCAACGAGTCCATGTCATCAGCACCTAACGACTCGTCATCGGCGCCCTCGGAAGCATCCTCTGATTCCGCCTCGGCCGCCTGAGCCTCCAATGCGGCACGAAGCAGAGGCGATTCCTCGCCCGCAAAGAAGGAATCGAAGCGTCCCTCGATGACCACGCCAAGCAGTTGGCTTCCGGTTTCACCTTCGGGTTCAAAGGGGCTCTCGGCATCCTCCGAAAACCTCGGAGTGACATTGGTGCTCGTGCTGAGCCATGCACCCTGCGAGCTCGTCAGAAGCTCAGTGACCTGACGGGTCGCGTTCGCCTCGGCATTGACCTCTATCGGCGATGCCCAGGGCATGGATACCTGGGGAAGCTGCGAAACCATCGGCGAATCTTCATTGAACCCATCGTCACGCACCTCAACGAAATAAGGATAGTCGAGCATTTGCAGCTCTTGAAATGAGAATCCACCCACCTGCCGCGTCACAGGTACCGGAAACGCCGAGTTGCGCGGATCCAAGACCAATGTCTCGCCAATATCGATTCCAAAATGTTGCAGCCACTCGTCGAGCCCCGTGGTTCTGTTCATGACCGAAAGGCTCGTGGGACTGATGGACGATTCGAAGCCGCCAAGCGACAGCAGCACCGTACCGCCGCGCATGAGAAATTGGTCGATCGCAAACACCTGAGTTTCGTCCAATGACGAGGGATCAACCACAACGAGCGCCTCTGCCTCTTCTGGCACCGCGCCATCGGCGAGGTCTGTGCGAACAACGTCAAGACCCGTGCTGAGCTGCTCGAAAAGTCGCTCATAGGTGTTGGGATTGAATCCTTGCTGCGCGGCCTGTTGCGCGAGCTGCGGCGGCAGGGGCTGGGGTGAATTGATGGCAATCGACTTGAGGTAACCAGTCGCAAACCGCTTGAGCGCCGTATCCAGCACCCGCTCGAATCCTTCGGGTTCGGTGGATTCTGGGATGCCGAGGGACACCATGATGCTGCCATCGCTCATAGTCAGATAAAAGTAGAAGCTCGTCTCGTCAAACAGGCTGGCGCGCATGGGGCTGAAGCCGTAGTTATCACTGAGCATGACCGCCAAGCTGCCGTCACCGGCCGTAGGATCGACGCGCGAGACCTTGAGCATACCGCCAGACTCTTCTGCCATTTGATTCACCGACTCGAGCACAACAGCGAGGGATTCCGCCAAGCTCGGCGGCAAGACATCATCAGCGGATACATAGGCGACAAACTCAACCGGCGAATCGAGGCTTGAGAGCACTTCGCCGCCAGATTGATAGTCGAGCAGCACCTTGCGGATAGTGC
>CAZNYE010000007.1:0-3160 GCA_964577185.1 uncultured Pseudomonadales bacterium
GCCCTTGCCCGAAGGGAATCACTGACGACATACGACGCAGCCTATCTGGAGCTCGCGTTTCGCCGAAACGTCGAATTAGCGACACTCGATAAGTCGCTGTTACGCGCGGCGCGTAGCCTAGATATCAAAACCGTTCCGAGCCCCTAAACACCTCCAGACCCTAAACGCCTAAGCACCAATTTCGATGCGAAAGATCCAAGCATCCTCAACACCTATCTTTGCTCGATAATAGTCGCGTCGTGTGCTCGCGTGGCGAAAACCGAGTTTTCGGTAGAAGGCTTGGGCACCACGATTCGAAGGGCGGACTTCGAGATAGGCACCATTTGCCCCCTTGCCCTTCGCGCGGGTAAGCAGCGCTTCCATCAGGAAACGACCAATTCCCTGTCTTTGCCGATCTGGCGCCACCGACACATTGCAGATGTGAGCTTCAGTCCCGCCCGCGTCCATGATCCCGTAGCCACACACGAGTTCTTCACCGAACCGCACACGCTCGCAGACAAGAATGCAGTAGTACCCAAGCCGCAAACAATCTTCAAACGCCCGCCTCGGCCATGGGAATTCGTATATTTGCTTTTCGATCTCGAGTACTTTTGAAAGATCGGAAAAACGCAGCGCGCGAATGACCGGCGTTGTGCTCGCTTCAGGTTGGATTCTATTGCGACGGAGCTTCCACACACGCATGGTCAAAGTGGTTCAGGACTGTAACAACTCGCCCCCCTTGACACTATAGGACAAGGCCCGCGGTTGTGGGCGCATCCAATGGATGAGCACACCATCAGAGACGACATAGCGGCTCGTTCCGTAACGACTCGCCCCCTCGACACTATAGGAGAACGCCCCTTTTGTGGGCGCACCGAATGGGCGAACAGACCATCAGAACTGACATGGCGGCTCGTTCCTATCGTGTCAAGGGGGGCGAGTCGTTACTCAGGACATTCAATGGACTTCCAGATGGAACGCCGAGTCTCCACATCCTTGAGTCCCAAGTCAGAGCCAAACACCCAAATCTCTGCGTCAGCAAGCCTGTGCTTCTCGGGAAAGGACTGCCAATTGCCTGCCCCAAACAGGAGATTCGCGATCATGTCGCCTCGCACGCAGACGAACCTATCCTGATTCAAGTAGCCACGAAGGGCCTTTTGCGCGGCACCGGCGCTTGTATCCTGCAATCCTGGGAGTGGCCAGTCGAATCTATTCTCTCGAATTGGTTCATGATGGTGAAAGCCGTGCAAGGACAACAGCAAGTCCCGCCAAAACGCCCCCTCTGCATAGGTCGCATCATCGATCAAGACATGACACTCCCGGCTCCTGAGGCTCAACGATTGAAACCTGATCGCCGCGCCAGCGGCCTCGATTGAAGCTTCGGCACCACTTTTAATACTCTGCGCTTGACTCGAACTAGGCGCAGATCCAGTGGCATCTCCACCGCCGTTCGTCACCCCAACCAGCGTCTCGCGTTCGTCCGCCAACCGGCGGTCACTCACCTCCTGGTTGGCAACCCGCCACTCCACAGGACCATCGAACGGCAGGTCGCGCCTTGGCACCCACAACTGAATACCCATGGCCTCAAGCGCCGTGCACTGGAATTCGCTAAGAGGAATGCCCTGAGTCATCTCTTACCCGACGTTACGCAAACTTCACAAGCACGATTTGAGCCATGCTAGGCCTCTTCCGCGCACGGCGCACGAATTCGCTCAACGAGTTCCACGACTTCCTCGGATGGCTTTGAGGTGAAGTTTGCCACGCCAATCGCCACCACGAAATTCAGCAACATTCCAACTACACCTATGCCCTCGGGCGAAATACCGAAGAGCCAATTGTCCGGCGTGTCTTCGAACATGGGTGAAATACCACCAACACCTCGGAACGCCACTATGTACGCGGAAGTAAACAGGAGCCCGACAAGCATACCGGCCACTGCTCCCTGCTTGTTCATGCGCTCGGAGAATATCCCCATGACAATTGGCGGAAACAGCGATGCAGCGGCCAATCCAAACGCAAAGGCCACGACTTGGGCGACAAATCCAGGCGGATTAAAGCCTAGGTATCCGGCAAGTAGAATCGCCACCGCGGCGCTCAACCGACCTGCGAGTAGTTCACCCCGTTCAGAGAGACCAGGTCGAAACTGGCGCTTGATAAGATCATGGGAGACCGCGGCGGAAATCACCAATAGCAGCCCCGCCGCAGTGGAAAGCGCTGCGGCAATACCTCCTGCCGCGACCAGTGCAATCACCCAGGCGGGAAGCTGCGCGATTTCCGGATTCGCGAGCACGATGATGTCACGGTCCACACTGAGCTCGTTCCCTTTCCAACCGTATTCCGCCGCCTGGCTCTGAAAGTCTGGGTTGCTGTCGTTGTAATACTGCACCCGACCATCGTCATTCTTATCCTCAAATCGCAGAAGGCCGGTATCCTCCCAGCGACGGAACCAGCCGGGGCGTTCCTCGTACACAAGGTTGCCTTCAGGGTGCCCGATGGGGCCCGGTTGAATGGTCTCGGTGAGGTTGTAGCGTGCGAGCGCGGCGACGGCCGGCGCCGTGGTGTAGAGAATGGCGATGAAGATCAACGCCCAGACAGCGGAACTCCTCGCATCCGAGACTTTGCGCACCGTGAAGAAACGCACCAGCACGTGCGGCAGCCCCGCGGTGCCTATCATGAGCGCCGCGGTAATAAAAAACAAATCGATACGTGATCGACTACCGTCCGTATAGCTCGCAAATCCAAGGTCTTGGACAATCGTGTCGAGACGAGCCAGCAGGCTTGCGGAACCGTCCAGAAGATTCGCACCAAAGGCAACCTGAGGAATCGCTATGCCCGTGACCTGCAAGGATATGAACACGGCTGGCACTGTGTAGGCAAAGATGAGCACACAGTACTGTGCGACCTGGGTGTAGGTGATGCCCCGCATTCCCCCGAGCACGGCGTAGAGGAACACCACTCCCATGCCAATCACCAGCCCCTGTCCGATTTCTAGTTCGAGAAACCTCGAGAAAACTATGCCCACGCCACGCATCTGCCCGGCGATGTAGGTGTAGGACACCATGATCAGGCAGATCACCGCGACGGCCGAGGCGGCCTTGGATGCGTAGCGTTCGCCGATGAACTCGGGAACGGTGAACTTCCCGAACCGCCGCAAGTAGGGTGCGAGCAGCAATGCGAGCAA
>CAZNYE010000008.1:0-3767 GCA_964577185.1 uncultured Pseudomonadales bacterium
CTCGCCCCCTTCCACCCGTTCATTCACCGTCGTATAGAAGGAATCCGCCTGCGCATAGAGCGTCAGGTGGTGATCGCCATGCGCAATGACCAAGAGATTGCCAAACCCATTGAGCCAATCCTGATAGATGATCGTGCCGTCATGCACGGCTCGAATCTCTTTCTGTGTATCAGTCGCGATGAATATGCCCTGCCAAGTCAAGTTGGTTTCCGAGCGCCGAGTTCCATACCTGTGCATTAAGCGCCCCTGTGCCGGCCAAGGCAAGCTGCCTTGCTGATTGACAAAATCTGCGCCGGACCCGAGGGAAATACCTGATCTCAAGCGATCAAGCAGATCTTTGATCCGCTCCGCCGCTTGCACCAGGTCTCTTCTGCGTTGCTCGCTGGTGATGAGTTCTGTTTCGAGCGACGCGATATAGCTGGTTCGTTCTCGTTTTTCGCTGAGCAGTTCCTGCCGTTGCTCGACCAGGCCGTCCTGCAAGGATTGCTCTCGGTCAATGCCTTGCTGCAACTTGCTGCGAATACCTCGATAATCCGCAACCGTACCCGCGTAATCTTCAAGCCGTTCGAAATAACGATCTCGCAATATCTGTGTATAACGTATGACCCGATCGATCTGGCGCGCGGTTTCGAGTTCGAACAACAACATGGCGTATCTCTTGCCCGACAGCCTTTGATAGCTGGCACCGAGCTTGGCCAAGGCTTCCCCTTGGCGCTGAATCTGGGCATCGAGCAGCCTACTTTCGGCTTCAAGCTCCGCGATCGCCGAGTTTTGGTCAACAATCAGGGCTTGAGAATCGCGCATGCTGCGGTCCAAATGCTCCACCCGCTTGTCGAGCCGGCGTACCTCGCTTTGTGTTTCTTTTCGCGTCCGTTCGGCATCTGTGACCCAATCATCAAGCGCGTTCAACTCTTCACTCAAGGCTTCGAGTTCCTTCCTGGCATCCTCTTCCTCGTTCGCCGACGCCGGGCCCAAGGTGAGACCCAAGCATAGGATGCCCGCCTTTAGATTTCTGGCGAATCTCGAGTCATTCATGGGACGTTCGGTTGTGTGTTGTTACCTATTCAAAAGGCTCATGCCTCCCATCTCAGCGGGCTTCGGCAGGGACATAAGCTCCAACAGGGTTGGTGCCAGGTCCACGAGGCTGCCCGACCCCAAGCTCAATTGCCGAGGCCCGACGTAGACGAGCGGAACGGGAGACCGAGTGTGCGCCGTGTGTGCCTGGTTCGCATCCGTATCCAGCATGGTTTCGATATTGCCGTGATCGGATGTGATCAGCATTTGCCCTTGAACTTCGCCAAGTGCCTCGCCTATTCGACCTAGACACTGATCTAAGCACTCGACTGCCTTTACCGAGGGTTCGAACTTCCCGGTATGGCCGACCATGTCCGCGTTGGCGAAATTGCACACGATAAAATCTGTTTTGCTGGCACCTATCTCAGCCACCAACCGGTCGGTCACCTCATAGGCGCTCATTTCGGGCTGTAGATCATAGGTTGAAACCTTGGGCGACGGCACCAAAATGCGTTTCTCCCCTGAAAACTCCTCTTCGCGACCGCCACTGAAGAAGTAGGTCACATGCGCGTACTTCTCGGTTTCGGCAATACGTAGCTGGGACAATCCGGCATCGGCAACCACCTGTCCCAGCGTGTTGGTCAAATCTTCGCGATCAAAGATGGGTGTCGCCTTGATGTCATCCGCATAGCGGGTCAGGGTCAAGAAACCGAGCAGTTGAGGTCGGTGGCTTCGCTCAAAGGACGAGAATGATGGCTCCGTGAATGCGCGTGTCAACTGACGCGCACGGTCGGCACGAAAATTCATGAAGATGATAAGGTCGCCATCGGTGATTTTCTCAAAGCCCTTGATTCGAGTGGGACGCACGAATTCGTCGGACTCGTTGCGCGCATAGGCATCTTCAAGTCCTGCCCGGGGTGTCTCCGCTTGAAACTCACATTCACCAGACACCAAGAGGTCGTAGGCGCGCTTGGTACGTTCCCATCGATTGTCCCTGTCCATCGCGTAGTAGCGACCCATCAGCGAAGTCACGGCTGAATTGGCTTCAATCGAAGCCATCGCGCTCCGTGGGGGTGTGTCGCGACCATCGAGAAAGGCGTGCACAAAGGTGCGTTGGATACCGGCACGCTTGCACATGTCCACGACTTGATGAGAGTGATTCTCGTGGCTATGTACGCCCCCGGGGGACAAGAGACCCATGAGGTGTACCCGCGCGCCCTGCTTTGCGCTACGCCCCAATTGCTCTGAGAGCGTCAGGACTTCCGCGGACGAAACGTGAAACGCTTGATTGATGCGGGTCAAGTCTTGGTAGACAACGCGTCCCGCACCCATGTGCATGTGTCCCACCTCGGAATTGCCCATTTGACCTGACGGCAGACCAACGGCTACGCCATCGCAGCGCAGCAGCGAGTGCGGACATTCCTTGAGAAGCCTGTCCCACACAGGTGTATCGGCCACGCTGATGGCGTTGTGGGGCGAAGGTGCGGAATGCCCCCAGCCATCAAGTATCACCAACAGGGTTGGAGCGCGATATGCGGGCTGGGTCATTCGCTGACATTGGGTGAGGAAAGCGCAATTGTAGACGCGTGAGCGACCTCTTTTTCTGTCGGTATAATTCGCGGCTTCTAGGTGAGCATTCAGGTCATGGAACAAGCCATTGAATTCATAGGCAATCACCCCTTTTTGGTGGGTGCGTTCGTGATTTTGCTGGTGCTGTTTGTGAGAAACGAGGTTTCGCGCGGCGGTGCATCCCTGTCGCCACAGCAACTCGTGGACCTCGTCAACCGTGAAGGCGCGACCGTCGTGGACTTGCGCGACGCCAAGGAGTTTGGCGCGGGGCATATTTCCGGTGCGCTCAATATCCCCCACGCGAAACTGGCGGGGCAGGTCAATCAACTCGCCAGGAATAAGGATTCCATCGTCATCCTCGCCTGCAAGATGGGTCAGCACTCTGGTGGTGCTGGCGTCACCCTGCGCAAGCACGGCTTTACAGATGTTCGACGGCTCACGGGTGGAATGGCAGAGTGGCGTGCTCAGAACATGCCGGTGGTAAAGAAATAGCTAATTATTCGTCCCTTGTGACACTATAGGACGACGTAGCTGCTGTGGGCGCAAGAAATGGGTGAGCACACCATCAGGGGCGACATAGCGGCTACGTCGTCCTATAGTGTCACAAGGGGCGAGTAATTACAGAAACAGGTGAATAACGAGTCGTGAGCAATCCAATCACCTCGGCAAGCCACTCGGTTCGCAGTCATCTTCGTTTGGAAATTGACAACTACGACGAAACCATACGCAAGTTCATTCCGAGCTACGAAGCCGGCCTCGCGTGCGCCGCCGAGATTGTCGCAAGCATTCGTCCTGAACTGGTACTTGACCTCGGCGCGGGTACCGGCGCGCTCTCCGAAGCCGTCCTGAACCACCCAGAAGTAGGCAGTCTGCAAGCCATGGACCTAGACCCGGAGATGCTTAAGAAGGCGCGTACGAGATTGCAGAAATTCGCATCCAGAGTTTCCTTTTCTGTGCGGAGTTTTCTCGACCCCCTACCAGAGTGCGATGCGGTCACGGCATCGCTCGCCCTGCATCATGTCCCGACACTTGAAGAGAAACGCGAACTCTACGAGAGGATTCACCGGACGCTCAGGCCGGGCGGCCTCATGGCGAATGCCGATGTGACCATGAGCGCGGACCCGGAGCAGCGCCGTGCCACCTACGACCGTTGGGCAGATCATCTGGTTGCCCATGGCATAAGG
>CAZNYE010000009.1:0-4394 GCA_964577185.1 uncultured Pseudomonadales bacterium
AAGGGCGCATTGCCGGCGCCGGCACCCATTCCGGCGAGCGAGGCATCCACGCGACGCGCACCGGTCTCCACCGCAACGATTGAATTGGCAACGCCGAGCGACAGGTTGTGATGTGCGTGGACGCCGCGCTCTGTCTCTTCTTTCAGCGCCCGGTCGTAGGCCGCAAGCCGTTCTCTATAGCCGTCCATATCCAAGGCACCGCCCGAGTCTGTGACGTACACGCATTCGGCACCGTAGGACTCCATCAGCCTCGCCTGTGTGGCGAGTGGCTCCGGTTCGATCATATGGCTCATCATGAGAAAACCCACGGTGTCCATCCCGAGTTCGCGCGCTATTTCAATGTGTTGCTTGGCGACATCCGCCTCGGTGCAGTGGGTGGCGACGCGCACGGAGCGCACGCCGGCGGCGCAGGCTCGTTTGAGTTCTTCCTTGGTGGCGATGCCGGGCAGTATGAGGGTGGTGACGACGGCGCTTTTCACTACGTCGGTGACCGCCTCAATCCACTCCCAATCCGTGTGTGCTCCAAATCCATAGTTGAAGCTGCCGCCATTTAAGCCATCACCGTGCGCGATTTCTATGGCATCGACCCCCGCCTCATCAAGCGCCTTGGCGATGTTCGCCACATGTTCGACGCCATAGAGATGGCGAATCGCGTGCATGCCATCTCGAAGCGTGACATCCTGAACGTATATCTTCTCCCGTGTGGGATCAAGCATCTTTCCGCGTGGCTGATTGCTCACTGCGTGGCTCCGAACTTGAGTTCGGCGATACGCTCGGCCGTCGCCAGTGCCGCCGAAGTCATGATGTCGAGATTTCCGGCGTACTTCGGAAGATAGTGTCCCGCGCCCTCCACCTCAAGAAAGATGGTGGACTTGATGCCTTCGTACTCGCCCATGCCGGGGATCTTCAAGGGGTCGTTGCTACCAAAGCGCTCGAATTGCACCCTTTGTTTGAGTCGGTAGCCGGGCACATATCGGCGCACCTCGCGCGCCATATCTTCGACCGATGATTCGATGTCATCGGTTGCCGCGCCAATCGAAAGGGTGTAGACCGTGTCGCGCATGATCATGGGAGGCTCTGCCGGATTGAGCACTATGATGGCCTTGCCGCGCTCCGCTCCTGCTACCACTTCCAAGCCACGTGCCGTTGTTTCTGTGAATTCGTCGATGTTGGCACGGGTGCCGGGGCCAGCGCTCTTGGATGCAACGGAGGCGACGATTTCCGCATAGGGCAGACTCTGTGCCACACGCTGTACGGCGTGCACCATGGGAATCGTGGCTTGGCCTCCGCAGGACACGAGGTTGACGTTGTCCTCTGACAAATGTTCGGTCATGTTGACGACCGGTACGCAGTAGGGGCCTACGGCCGCCGGTGTCAAATCAACCACCTGCTTGCCATCTTCTCGGCAGACAGCGTCATGATGTGCGTGCGCGTACGCCGAGGTTGCATCGAACACTATGCGCACATTCGTCCACTCGGGAAGGGTGCGCGCACCGTCTATACCTTCATGGCAGGTCGTCACCCCATTCTCGCGAGCTTTGGCGAGCCCCTCGGAGTCCGCTTCGATTCCAATGAGCATGCGCATCTCAAGCAAGTTCGAGGCGGTGAGGATCTTGATCATCAGGTCAGTGCCTATGTTCCCCGACCCCAAAATGGCGCACCCAATCTTTCCCGCTCGCGATGTATTCACCTCAGGTCGCCCGCTTCAAGAACCCTTGGTGGCGGGCAGGGCACGCCCGGCGCGCAGCAAACCAGCGCGGACGCCATTGAGCGCTTGCAGAAGCTCGCCGATTCGCCCAGTACTCAACATGGGTCGCGTAACAAGAAATCGAGGCAGGCCGCATTGAACACCCTAGTGTGTTCGACCATCACCCAATGGCCGCACTCGGCGAGTTCAATATGCCGGCTCGGTTTGCAGGCGCGGGTGATCTTGAGACCTCCACTCGCTGGCAGTAGTTCATCATCGACTCCCCAGAAGCTCAGCACCGGACACTCGATGCCGGGCAGTTCTGATTCCATGTTTGGCACTTTCATGCGGCCCAGCACTTCCGGAGGCTGTTCCTGCAAAATGGCCATGCGCTCATCCACGAGCGCGTCAGTCACATGCTTCTGGTCATAGACAAGGGTTTCCAAAACGCGCCGCATTCCGTCCCGGTCCAACTTGCCATCAACAAAATTGCTGATCATCTTGGCCATGGCAGGCATGGCCAGATAGGTCTCCAGCTCTTCAATGCCCCCTGGCGCCATGAGAATCAGCTTGAAGACACGCTGCGGATGATCCAGCGCCACACGTATGCTGACGGCACCCCCCAGCGAGTTGCCAATAAGCGCGAATCTGTTGATGCCAAGCGCATCGAGAAGGCCGACAAGATGGGTACTGAAGAACTCGGTGGTGTAGTCCTGATCGGTGGGCTTGGAGGAATAACCGAATCCAGGCAGGTCGGGAACCAAGACCCGATACCCAGCCTCGGCAAATGCGTCGATGTTGTTCTTGAAGTTACTGTAGCCGCTGGCGCCTGGCCCGCTGCCGTGCACGAATACCACCACGTCGCCATTGCCAGGCCCATAGATGGAAAAGTGGATGTCCATCTCGCCCACCCGGATGGTCTGCGCGCGCGGCGGGCCGTTGGGCGCTTCTCCCATTTACTGCGCTCTATACGAAAACATCGCTGCTTTCCGCGCCAAGGGACATGCCACCGAAATTGCGTGCGAAGCTCGTTGGGTTATTCGCAACATGTGCGCGGGCGATGTGTATATCACGCCAGATATCCTGGATTTCGGCACCGTTGAACACGCTGCGCCCGCCAGCGACTTCGAATAGGCGGTCCACGGCCGCTCCCATGCGGTCGATGACGAGGCTTGCCTGATAGCGGTAGCGCACCCGATCGATCATCGGAATTGATCGACCAGTCGTCACCAAGTCCACCATCTCGTCAAAATTCCGATACATGATGGTCTCAACTTCATCTATATCATTGAGTGATTCGGCGACCCTGCGGGTAGTGTCTGGATCTCCCTGCAGCTTGGTGGGGTCCGTGCTCGAAGAAGCGGCCTTGCCGCAAAAGAGATTCACCGCGTGTATTGCGGCACCAATAGCCGGTGTGGTCACCACGCGTATGAACATCTGCGCCCAGGGAATCGAATAGAGCGGGTTCTCTTGTTGGTGCAGGCAATTGAAGCCATCCATCTGCTTGTGGGTGCGGTGATCTGGGACGAACACAGGCGAGTCGATCACGATGTCATTGGATCCTGTGCCCTGCAGGCCATAGACGAACCAAGTGTCTTCAATCTCATAATCGGACCTCGGAACCAAAAAGGTTCTATAGCCCTCACCGGGTACGATGGCGCCTAGGAGTACCCAGGCGCAGTGCGCCGAGCCAGAACTCCAGCCCCAGCGACCACTCAGCATAAACCCGCCGTCACAAGTCTGTACTCGACCGCCGACAGGGTTGTAGGAACTTGAAATCAGCGTATTGGGGCCCTCGGAATACACATCGGCCGCCGCTTCGCTCTCCATGAGCGCGAGTTGATAGGCGTGGACGGCAATGATCCCCGCAATCCACGCTGTGCTCATGTCCTCTTCTGCAATCTTGACGCTCGCCTTGAAGAACTCGTTTGGATGCGTCTCCAAGCCGCCCCACTGTTTGGGCAGGAGCGCGCGCATGTAGCCGCAGTCCTTGAGCGCTTCGACCACTTCAGCCGAAACCTGCCTCTGGGCACGGCCTTCGGCGGCATGCTTCGCGATAAGATCAGCGGCCCTAGTGACCGCTTCCACGAGATTCAATCCCTCCGAATGTGTCTCTGCCTGGGGAGGTGGGTGCGCCATAATCGAGACTTCTTAAGATGACTGTGCGCTATTGCTTTGGGAGAGGGGCATTCTACCCTCTTGCGCAGTTTTCACCCTCCATTTAGCGAATTATGAAAGTTCTTGGCTTGGATAGTTGCGGAGTACACGGATTGGAACAAGAATAGGTATCACGAACGAGGGCTTCGCATGTTCAGCGTTGAAGGACAGACAGTGCTTGTCACGGGCGGCACCCGTGGCATAGGCAAGGGCATCGCCGAGGGCTTCCTGAACGCGGGTGCCGAAGTATACGTTTGTGGACGTCATGCCCCTCAATCCCCCATCACCGCGCCCGAAGACGCGGCGCGCAAGGCGCATTTCATCGAAGCGGATGTTCGCGACCCTGAAAGTGGACGGGCACTGGTCGAAGCGATTCAATCACAATCCGGCAAGCTCGATACGCTCATCAACAATGCTGGTGGTGGTCCCCCAGCAGTTGCGGCGACCGTTTCCCCTAGGTTTACCGAGTCCATCATTCGCTTGAACCTGCTCGCACCGCTGTCTATGAGCCAGCTTGCCCATGATGCGTTGAAAGACTCGCGCGGCTCTA
>CAZNYE010000010.1:0-2751 GCA_964577185.1 uncultured Pseudomonadales bacterium
GCAATCGAAACTCCTTCAGGCGTGTGAGGTGGAGCTGATTGAATCCGGTGACCATTCCGAACACCGCCACCGTGAGCGCCACCAGACTCAAGGCGTCGCTGACCCAGAATGTTTCCTCTAGCGCCCTGTTGGCGCTGTTCTTAAGTTCCGAACTGCTGCGTACCGAGAAACCGAGGTCCTGTTCAATTACCGAACGAACTTTGGATTCCGCGATTGCATCCACATCGAGTCGCAATGATTCGACCTGTCGGCTTCTAAAGATCTGTCCTCCGAGCTCACGCGACATGACCATGCGTGGTCCCGATGCCCCGAAGTCGTTGAATTCATGTGCCACCCTCACTTGCATGTGTCCCAGCGACCCGGTGACTCCGACCTGAGATACTGCGCCCTGCCAGCGAGCCAACTGTCCATTGACGAGCACCCCGTGAAGGGGTGTGTCTTCGGGTGCCCCGTAGCGGGCAAGCTGCTCCGGGGTGTATTCAATCAGACGAACCTGCACGCGGAGGGGTCCGACACGGGCATTGGCTGTCTCCACTAGGAGCACAGAATTCACTCCTGGTAAGGACGCCAGCGATCGAACATCGTCCTCCCCGATCTCGTTCCTCACCAAGCTGATACGGAGGTCACCCTCAAGGCGCTGATCTAGAAACCTATCAAAGTCCTTCTTGAGGTTCGACACCATGAGCTGCATGGCAAGCGCGACGGAGAGTGCCAGGATGAACGCGCTCACCACGGGAAAGAGCCTATGCGCCTGAAAGCTCGCGCCTCGCAGAATTTGCCGGGCACGAAGACCGAGATCCGAGAGGCGCATATGCGAAATCCAACGCATCTTGAGCCACACGACCTGTACCAAGAGGAGGAATAGGGCACCGAGCGTCAGAAAGGCGCCAGGCAATCCGTAAGAGAACCCAATCACAATTGCGGCACAGGCGCCCGCCATGGACAGGGGGACACGCCAAAGCTTCGTTTGGCGGGCCTCCTCGCGTGGCTGCGCCAAGGCAGTCCCCAGCAGGCTCACGCCTAAGCCAACCAGCACGACTTTGATGAGCAGCCAATAGTCGAGCAGCATTTGTTGTTCGGCTTCCATGCCTCCCATTCTCACGGCGAGGCCCGCCGCCGCAAGACCAAGCGGCAATCCACACAGGCATGCGATGAATCCGAACACAGCCGACTCTGCATAGACAAAGCGCGACAATTGCCGAGCATCGGCACCCATGGCGTACAGGCGCGCCAACAGGTGTGCTCGACGCGCTGCCGTACCCGCGGCGCTCTGATACGCGATAAAGCCAGCGACCAGCAGGCAGAGAACGGAAAGCACACCCAAGTTGAACATGATCGCGGAGACAAACCGCCTTATCGGAAACTCATCGTTTGGAGTTGAAATGACAAAGCCTGGACCAAGGATATTCTGATCCACGCTGCTTGAACGCACGGCGCCCACGCCTACGAACAGGCGGTCGAGAAGGTCAAGCAACGGCGAGGCCTCGGGTGTCAAGAATAGGGCGAGCGCGGAGACCTCTCGCTGGCCCAAGAGCTCCGAGGCAGTGGCAATATCGGCCAGGAGCAGCCGCTCGTCCGATCCGGAGTGGGTGCCGAGAATAGTCAGCGAATCGTCAATCCCTTTCAGGGAGGCGTGGGTGTCAAGCGACTCGGGGATCAATGCCGAGCGCGTCGTCAAGAGCTTGGTGAAGTCCGTAGTGTTTTCAATGCCTGCGTTGTCCATATCTCGGCCCGCACTTCGCATGGCCACCCAATCAATGCCGAGAATCCGCCAGCCGCCGGCGAGTTCGCCTTCGATCAGCGGCACAATCGCCTCCACTCGCGGAAGTTCCCCTCGAGCGTACGAAGCGCCGAGACGCGCATAGTCGGCAAGGCTGATTTCCGAGCCGTGCTCGCGCCGTGCGACATGGGCCAATGCGCCAAAGGGCTGAAGCCGCTCCATGTTGAGCTCAACACGCGCGTTCAGGAGATGCACCGCGGTCACGGACGCCACCGCCAGGCTCAATCCTACAAGCGCGGCGAGCAGCGACCACTTGCCTCGTGCAAGTTCGCGCAACAGTGCTCGGCGCAGCAACATTGATCGTCTGTCTTCGAACCCAGGGCTGTCAGCTTATTGCACATCCGCACAAAGTGCGCGGCCATTCTTCGCCCTCCGCGCGCCGTAGGCATCCTGCCAGTGGCTGCATTGCATCGCGCTGCGCGCGGCATGACTTCGTTGCTAGGTGGTTGGGGGCATCCTGCCATGCGGTCTTACTTCGCTCATGGCCCAGGGATGACATCCTGTCATCCCGTGCTCGGTTGGCTACACCGAAGCAGGAGCGGAGTTGTACGCGAGCATCGCGAGCGCCCGAAGGGTGGGGTACAGGATGTACCCCATTCAAGTAGTACTTCGCCTCCGGCTGCGCCGGACCACCTCGCACCCTTGCGCACCTTGCAATGCGGTGCATTGCATCGCGCTTCGTGCTGTGACTTCGTTGTCGTGAGGTTGGGGGCATCCTGCCAGTGGCGGCTTGCTTCGCTACCGGACCCAAGGCTGACCTCCTGTCAGCCCTTGCGCACCTTGCAATGCGGTGCATTGCATCGCGCTGCGCGCGACCGGTGCTCACCACAAAAAAAGAAACCCCGCAGTTGCGGGGTTTCTCCGAGGGGAAAGTAGCGAGGGCTACATCATGCCGCCCATGTCGGGCATTCCTCCACCGCCGGGCGCGGGAGGAGGATTGTCCTCGGGCAGCTCGCTGACCATGGCTTCTG
>CAZNYE010000011.1:0-2671 GCA_964577185.1 uncultured Pseudomonadales bacterium
CGCCTGAGCCCAGCATCTGAAGTTCTTGGCTAAAGAACTCGCTCTCGGTATCAAAGAGTATGTGCAGGTAGGAGAACGGCGACCCATCGACATCGGAGAAGGCATCGCGGCTGCTCTCGTTATAGCCGGTGATGGAGCGAAGCAATATGAAATCGTTCAGGTCGTAATCAATCTGCAGTGAGAACTGTAGGCTTTCGCCCTTCGAATACGGCTTGCTGCCTGCGAGCGTCGAGCCAGGGTTATAGACATCTGTTTGTGTGGCGCCGATCAAGGCTCCACCCGCGGCTGGAAAGTGCGGTGCGAGTTGCCCGAGCAGTGCGTTTAGTCTCTCCTGAGCGCCCGGTACTCCAAATTGTACCTGCGCGGCCAACTGCCCGAGCGGGCACAAGGCAATTCCGGCAAGTTCGCAACCGGCCTGCGGCATGATAGTGTCGTTGGTAAGATCGATGTTCGCCAGTCTGTGAATAGGTCCGCCGCCTTCGCCGCTATAGGTTGCGAACATGGCGCGCATGGACATGCGATCCCCTAGGTCGGCCCGGTAGACGGCGCGGAAGAATTCGCTCTCGGCGATGTCTGCCAAATCATGGCCGTTGGCGTTTTCACCATAGCCGTCGCGTTCCTTGATGTTTGCCACAAGTCGCAGGCCAGCCGTGGGGCCCATCGGGATATTGAGAATGCCCAGAGTGGATAGTAGGCCATAGTCGCCAGCCTCGAACTGAATACTGCCGGCGAGGTCCTCGGTCGGATCGGCCGAATACACACTGATGGCACCACTCGTGGAGTTGCGGCCATAGAGCGTGCCTTGCGGACCGCGCAGCACCTCAACGCGCCCGACATCCACCATGATTGCGCCTACGGACATTGGACGCGGAAGATTGACACCGTCCGAATACAGGCTCACCGCCTGGTCGAGAGAAAGAAAGTCGCTTTCAACGCGACGACCACGCAAGGCGGGCGCGAATTGCTGCTCGCTCACCCTGCCGGCGCGAAAGGTCAGGTTCGGCACCACACCCTCGAGCTCAGTCACTTCGTCAATGCCGCGGTCCTCTAGTCCGGCACCGGTCAGTGCGGTCACCGCCAGCGGCACCTCCTGAAGGCTTTCCTCCTTGCGCCGCGCCATGACCACGACCTCTTCAATGGGTCCGCTGAAAGTTATCGCCGGCGCACTGGCGGCTTCTTCTTGCGAAATTGCTGGCGCGGATGCAAGGCCGGCAAGCGCCAGCACCCCTGCGATCAAGGACATGCCATATCCGCGTATGCGCATCCAAATCAAGATGCGCCCCCTCTCGGTGCCAATTGCAGTCATCGACTCTCTCCTCATATGGTGTTGTTTGTTGATGTTCGCGATTGATGACGCCTGCCGCCAGGCGCGACCTGCATTGCAGAATCCGCGCAGATGCGTCAATGCGTTAATAGGCGACTATATATGAGCAAATGCCATGCGTCAATTGCTTGCGCTTGCGCTTGTGCTGCTAGCGCTTGTGCTTGAGGTTCGCCGCCAATTGCGTCATGCTTGGCGCAGGCTTTGAAAGAGGAAGGTTACATGTCGTGGCAAGCCGAGGATTTCAGATTTGGCTCGCTTGGTGCAGGCATCGTCATTGGTGTGCTGCTGCTTGCCCTGCTGATTGCGCTTGAAGTTCTGCCCTACCTCGGCCCGTCGCCGGATGAAATCGCAGGCGGCGCGGCAACGAGCGCCCAAGCGGTGTTGACCGCCGAATTCGAGGCGCTTCCTCCCTGGGTGCACATCTGGATGAAGTTCCAGGACATCATCATGGCGGCGGCCCTGTTCTTCATCCTCTGGCAGAGAGAGGCGCAAATCTACGGGCTGGCGTTGCTCGCCAATCACCTGTTCACCTTATTCGCGCTGCCCTTCCTGCCGGTGGAAAAAGTGAGTCTCGATCTGATCGCCTTCGGCCACTGGATATGGATACTGCCATTGGTCGTCATGGTTCGCGCATGGCCGCGTCTCGACAAGGGAACCGGGTACGGCGCCTGGGTCAACGTCGCAATCGCCCAGATCATCTTTTCACTGATCTTTGACATTCCCGATGGTTTGAGTTTCTTGTGGTCGCTGCTTTCAGGCTAGGCGTGAGGTCATGCATGACGCTTTTGCCTGCGCCGCGCAATCGGCATAAGATTAAAAGCCATGCTCGGCGCGCTCACTGGAAGAAAGGCGATCTCACGGAAGACTGACACCCCAAATCCCGCGCAATCGATGACGACGGCGATCGGATTCAAACCGGGTCGCCATAAGCTCTCACATGAAATCGCGCGCAGAATCGCACGCGACATCATTGATGACCGCCTGTGCGAAGGAGAGGTCATAGGCCGCGAATCTGGACTGCTGAGTCACTATGGCATCAGCCGCGATACCTTCCGCGAGGCGGTGCGCGTCCTTGAGTGGCAGGGACTCGTGAGGACGACGCGCGGGCCGGGCGGAGGGCTCTTGGTCGCCAAACCGTCTCAGGACGCGATCATCAACATACTGCGCGACTACTTCGATCTGACCGATACGCTGCTTGAGGAAGTCCTTGAAGTGCGGCATAGGCTGCATCGCATGATCGCACAGCTTGCGACCATCAGGCTGAGCTCTGCCGGTGCCCGCCATCTTCAGACGCTTCGGCGCGAATACATGCACTCCACGGGCGATTTTGTTCGCGACGTGCGCGCG
>CAZNYE010000012.1:0-4218 GCA_964577185.1 uncultured Pseudomonadales bacterium
GAAGTGGTACAGATTGGCGGCTGAACAAGGAAGCAGTGAAGCACAAGTCAACCTGGGCTTGATGCATCTGAGAGGCGATGGTGTTGCCCAAGATCATGGGGAAGCAGCAAAATGGTACAGACTGGCAGCCGGTCAAGGGAATAGTGACGCGCAGACATTCTTGGGGACGATGTATGAAAACGGCGATGGTGTTCCTCAAAGCCATGAAGAGGCAGCGAAGTGGTACGGATTAGCAGCCGATCAAGGAGACAGTGAAGCACAAGGTTTCTTGGGTTCGATGTATCTAAGAGGTTATGGTGTTCTCCGAGATTATGAGGAGGCGGCGAAATGCTTCAAGCTAGCAGCTGACCAAGGGCACGGCCTTGCACAGGCCGCCTTGGGAGCCATGTATGAAAAGGGTGACGGCGTTCCACAAAACTATGAGACAGCGGTAAAATGGTACAGATTGGCGATTAAGCAGGGGAACAGTTTTGCGCAAACCAACTTGGGCTTGATGTATAAAAGTGGGACTGGTGTTCCTCAAGACCATATAGAGGCGGTGAAGTGGTTCAGATTGGCGGCCAATCAAGGAGACAGCACAGCACAAGCCAACTTAGGCCTAATGTATCAGCGAGGCGACGGTGTTCCCCAGGACCACAAGGAAGCGGTGAAATGGTACAGGCTAGCAGCTGATCAGGGAGACGAACTAGGACAAGCTGAGCTGGGTTCGATGTATGAAAAGGGCTATGGTGTTCATCAGGACCACAAGGAGGCGGTGAAATGGTACAGGTTGGCAGCTGACCACGGGGATGATCGAGGGCAAACTAGACTGGCTCGAATGTACCAAGAGGGTCATGGTGTTCATCAGAACTACGAAGAGGCAGCGAAGTGGTACAGGCTGGCAATCGGCCACAACAACAATGTAGGGAAAACCCACTCGCATCGCCGGACAAGGCACAACAAGGCGCAGAGGCGGCGAAAATGGTGAAGATAGGCAACGGCCCCGACAATAGCGCGGACCGCGTCTTCTGCCAGCACGAAAGTGTCGACAGGTACTACGTGACCTGCATAATATTCGCATTCATCTGCGAGCTACTACGTAGTGCTAATACATTCTGAGCTGTTTTCGACCTAGGGAAATATGCCCTGCTCGATCAATGTCGAGCACTTTAACTCTAATTTGATCGCCGACCCTTATGGAATCGGTGATATTCTTTATGAGCGCCCATGAAAGATTAGGTTTGTGTGCCACCCCAACCAGGCCTCCGCCAAGGTCAACAAGCGCACCGGAGTCGGTGATCTCTGTAACAATACCCGGGAGTTCTTGGCCAATTTGTATTCCACCAAGCGCATCTTGCTGCGCCTCGCCTAGGGAGGGAATATGAAAAGTTTCTAGGATAGCTAACACATCTTTCGCTGTTTCAAAACGATTTTGGGGCACTGGATCAGTGGCACGACCTAGGAAATCTGCAAGTGTCGGGAAGTTGTCTCGCGACAAACCTTCCCAATTCAGTCCCCTGTATTTGGATAGGTTCCCATTGTACCGGAACGGCTCGCGGTTGAACAATACATGAAACATGCTTGCAGCTAGAGAATAAAAGTCATCAGACGGCGAAACTAGTTGCTTCTCGTTGGCGGAGGGAGGACGATAAAGCGGCGTGCCTATTGATGACCGTTCGTGCCCAATGTGCGCAACGCAATCAAAATCAGTCAAGACTAGATTGCCGTCATGCAAAAGAACAAAATTTCGAGGACTCACATCACCGTGGATCAAGCCGCGAGTATGGAGAGCATCAAGAGCCATACACGTTGTCTTCACCCAGTGTAGCACAAGTGCAGAACTCGAATCTTTTGAGTGCTTATCGACCAGCTGGTGGAGACGCCCCTTCCACTCGTCGAGTGGTGTGCCCTCAACTAAAGCCAACAGTGCTACTATTTCACTCTGATTCGAATCATCTGCAACCTCAAAAATCACAGAGAGACCTGAATGGTGTGTGGTATGTGGACGCGCCACGCTATGCGCCTGTCGAACCTGTTTTCTTCTATCCCCATCCGGCACGGCCTTGATGACAAAATTTCCCATCTCCTCTTCATTCTTATCTAACTCCACTACCCTGAAGGTTATCCCTGTTCCACCTGACCCAATCGGCGAAACAATTTTATATTGCCGACCATTAAACGGAACCACCAATCCCCTGCTCCAGGACTGCGCCGAGGGCACTGTGGTCTTCAATGGGGGCTGACCCACAAGCTTGTCAATCTTTGCCTTGATATCCCCTAAAGCACAGCGTGACTCAGGATGGTCAGTCCTACCCGAATCGAGAACTTCTACACACTTTATTGCGTGCGTTGACGCATCATTTGCGAACAGTGTCAAAAGGGACGCGCATAGTGAGTATGTGTCGGAGCGAGGATCGGCGGCTCCAAGCCCATCCGTCCGCACCTCGGGAGCGACCGTTGCGTCGTCTTTGTTGATCTGGATTGCCGGGCTCACTGTGACATTCGCGGGAATGCGTGCTCGCTCAAATCCAGTCAGAATTGGTTTGTTGTCACCTCCCACTAGTATGGTCCGTGGAGACAGGTTTCGGTGAACCATTTGATCGTCTGGATTTTTTCTGCCTTGCTCATGTAACGCTATTAGTGCGCCAACGGTGTCACGGGCGAAGATTACTCGCTCCTCCACAAGCCAATCCTCGTCTTTGGCCCGATCTTCAATGCTTGGCGCGGATGGACTCTCAATGGAGAAATGAAAGAGTTCACCTTGATAGCTTGAGAATTCCTGAAACGAATCAATGATGCGTGGAGCCCAGCTATACTGTTGAAGGCGTTGAAGAGTCTCCCACTCTCTGCGGGCTATAGCCTCTCCATTTGAATCCTCAATTGCGGAAAGGTCATAGATGTGCAAGATCACCTCGTCCTGGCGCGTGGCATGAGTAGCACTATAAATTTGGTGAAAGCGGTTATCGGTGACCAATGGGCACATCCTGATGTACTCGCCTAGCTGCTTAAGAGATCCATCTGCTAATCTAGTACGCGTACGTTCAAGCGCATGACTCAAATTCCTGACTTGCTCGCCATTGAGCACATCTTTTCTGTGGAATTTGATTGCGTCTTTCCAGTTTTGCAGGTCGGAAAAGTGAACGCCACGGGCTGAGATTCTTGGCTTGATGCCTTTGGGTCTTCGTGTCGATCTAGTGACCAAGAATGCGCTGTCCACATGTCCAAGCTTCCGCTCGTGTTTACGCAGAAACGCGGCAACCTTGCGGGCCTTTCCGTTGATTCGTTCTGCCTCCCTGTCCACATCTTCACGATGCGATTCGATATACTGGGCTGACCAATGCTTGACTTCAATGACACAGGCCCCCGGGGGGCCTATCGCGACAATGTCAATTTCATCAGACTGGTATTTATCCGTGACAGAAAAGGGGAGATTCGTTAACAAAAACCACTTTCCGCTTCCAGGCTCGGAAATCAGGCCAGTCTTAATCCTCGCGATAGCCTTGTGTTCACTCACGTTGACGGCAGGCCCACAGGCTATGTGTTCCACTATCACGACCGGATCTGCGTCATGTCGCGCCGACGGTGCGGCACTAAGCGTTCACACTCAGCACTTATCTCTCCCATGCACGCAACATGAGAGGGTTTGCCGATCACCGGGTCTGGGTGAGGATGTGGGGGCGAGGCCCTGCTCAGATCAGACCAACGCAGGGGCGGCACTGTCATCGACTTAGACAGTGTCTCCGTCCTTATGACTCTGCTCTCGTAACCTTCGGTCGACTTCCTATGCGTTGCCCACGAACCGCACCGCAGTTTTGAGACCGATGTGCCGATCGTGCCCCGCTGCTCCAGCATCCTCCTGCCAAGCCGACTTGAGTCACCGGTCGTCATCGCATGACAAACGGGTTCGCCATCGGCTGGTCCGACGTGTTGACCCAGGTCGTCTTCGTGCGCGTGTAGTCGAGCACGGTGTCGAGGCCCGCCTCGCGCCCGTAGCCTGAGCGGTTGAACCCGCCGAACGGCGCGATCGGCGAGATCGCCCGGTAGGTGTTGATCCAACATACCCCGCTCTTCAGGAGCCGGGAGACCCGGTGCGCGCGCCCGACGTCCCGCGTGAACACCCCAGACCCCAGGCCGTAGGGGCTGTCGTTCGCCATGGCGACCGCCTCCCCCTCCCCGTCAAACGCGACCAGCGACATGACCGGGCCGAACATCTCGACCTTGAGCGTCTCCACCGAGGTG
>CAZNYE010000013.1:0-3866 GCA_964577185.1 uncultured Pseudomonadales bacterium
TCATGCGCGTGATGAGATGTCAGATGCCTGGGCGAATGGTTCAAATGGCTATCTGAAGAGAGACCACGTGGTCGGCTTGATGGAGGCGGCAGGGTTTGAACTTGTCGGCGAGACGGACATCAATGCCAATGACAACGACCGCCCGACTGAATCAGAATTCGTTTGGCGATTACCCCCTAGATTCGCGGGCACTGAACAGGATGAGGTGGACGCTAGGGCGGCACTACAAGCGATTGGCGAGTCGAATCGTATGACTTTGAAGTTTGTGAAGCCCTAGAGGGAACAGCCGTTCCATGCCGTTCGTCTCGCTCAAGGACGCTGGCGCCAAGTTCAACAAATCCGATCTCTGGCGCTACGGCCTGGAGTTTGTGATTGTGTTCCTCAGCGTATATCTCGCGTTTGTGCTCACTGACTACCAAGAGGAATTGCGCGAGCGTGAAATTCAGGTCAAGTACTATGAAAATCTGCTCATCGAGCTTGAGGTCATGGTGCACTATCTCGACCACGAGGAGCAGAAGCTGGTTGGCTACGCGGCGATACTTGAAGAGATTGAAAGAGGAGCCCGGCCGATTATCCCGGCGGGCGAGCTCTACTTTCTTTTTGAAGGTGGAGTGGCACAGTCAGCACTCGACGGAGGCAACTTCGAATGGCTTGATTTGGGACTGCTTGAGAACATTACCCAGACCAGGCCCTTGCTCGAAGCACTGAGTCAACGTGTTGTTTTGTTTAATCGCCTGACTTCCGATCTGGCTCCATTGCAGTTGGGTGGCGCCAATTGCTGCTATGACCTAGAAGGTCAACTATTGCCTCACATGAGTTGGTATCCTCGTCTCATTGAGGAGATGCATGGCCTCAATCGGGGCATTCACCAGTTTGTTGTAGAGGCCGCCTTGCCCGAGGTTCAGAGGCTGTTAAACGAGTATAAGTAGTCGCTCGCTGCAAGCAGGGCATCTTTTCTTGAGACCATAGACTGCGATTGATTTAAGTGAAATAGGATCCGCCATTGATATCGAAGTTTCCGCCGGTCACATAGCTTGCCTCATCCGAGGCCAGCCAAGTGACAAGTTTCGCAACTTCCTCGGACTCGCCTTCGCGGCCAAGCGCAGTCCCGCCAGCCACTTTCACCCGCACCTCTGGCGCTGTGAAGGTGTCGTGGAAGGCCGTGTCAATCATGCCGGGACACACGCTATTCGCGCGTATGCCCTGCGCGCCTAGTTCTTTCGCAAGTGATCGGGTGAAGGTCAGGACAGCGCCCTTTGAACTTGCGTAAGCCGCTGCGCCCGGGCCGCCGCCATCGCGCGCCGCCTGAGAGGCGCAGTTGACGATAGAGCCTCCCGCAGGCATGTGCGGAACGACATATTTGGCGGTGAGGAACGAACTATTGAAATTGAGGCGCATCACCTCGTTCAAGAATTCCTCATCCATTTCCAAGAGTTTTCGACGCGCGACGAGACCACCGGTCATGTTGACCAGAATGTGCACAGCGTTGCCAAAGGCGCTCTGCGCCTCGCTGACCAAGCGAACCACGTCCTCTTCACGAGTCATATCGCCTTGTACGAGGATGGCTGACCCGCCTGAAGCCTTGATAGTCCCGAGCGTCTTTTCGGCCGCGTCCTGGCTGTGGCAATAATTGATCGCGACATTGGCGCCTTCGGCGGCAAGTGCGACCGATACTGCCCTGCCTATGTCTCGGGCGCCACCTGTCACGATGGCGAGTTTGTTTTTGAATTTCATAGCGATTTCCTTAGGTAGGTTGTAACTATTGATACCTGCAAATCAAGTGTCCTAAGCCCCAGATTGATACTGCGCCACTGATGCAATGAAGTGCCGGACGCACTCGTGGGACATTTGATTTGTAGGTATCAATGGTTCCGGTAAGTTTCATGATTTGTGTCAATTGTGTGCTGTCGCTCCCGAGTCCGGATAGTGGGAGAGGGCGACGGCGAAGCGAGAACCATCCTTGTTGTCCACCACCACAAGATCTTTTTCTTGCCGCGTGATTCGTCGCACACGCGCGATTCGACTCTGACTGCCAGTCGTGTATTCGCGGGCGCCACTGTACTCGCCGTGCGGTTCAAGTACGGCAACCAGAGTAAATTCCCGAGTTCGCTCTGCCCGTAGCAGCAATCCCTGCTCCGGGCGCAGGCTGAATTCGGGGTCACCCGCGCCAAGGCGCGTGAAGAGCGCCTGCATGTCCACATTCGCATGTGCCTTGTAAGTGTAGAAGCGCCCCTGTTGAAGCCAAGTGAGAGAAAATTCAGGCTGCTTGGATTCGGTCTCGCCCAGTCGCCAAAGGTGTTGATAGCCATCGGAGCCACCAAGAGGGCGCAGCGTTTCCTTGCCGACCATGTTCGGAGTGGATTCGATGAGATGGCCTTTGAAATAGAGTGGTAAATCGATCTGACGAGGCTCGTCCGAGTTCACCTGTAGCACGTCTATCACCAGCGGGTGGTCGAATTCTGGGCGTCGGGCGAGAAGCATGGTACGGCGCAGCCGCGTGTCCGGATAGGCAAGCTGCTCTTCAGCGGATACGATCTGCAAGCCTTCGCTCTGCTGATACACATGTCCTGTGGGGAAAGATGCGTCCGCTTGCCTGCGGTTGCCATCGAACTGACTGGCGCGGTCTATGACGGGCGTGTTGTGGGCAAGGGTCGTCTTAGCCCAGCTCGTATTCTCCGGTAGGTAGCGTCCGCCGGCCTTTTGCGGCACATTGAGGAAGCGTGCCGCGCCATAGTCGGCGACCACCTCCACGCCATTGTCGTACAGCAGCCAGTGCAGCCTGTCGAAATGCCCGTGCCCGAGACCATGCGAACTGGCCTTGAACACCAGCGCCATGTCCTTGGAACCCGGTCCAGAGCGCAATACCGTCAAGGCGCCGCGTTGTCCGTTGGGCCCATCTCTGAAATGCCTTGATGCGAAGGGAAATGGCGTTTCGAGACCCGCCTCCTTGCCAAGTGCAAGGCGCAGCCCATCTGCCGTGAGCACCAGGTGCGAGTTCTCATTCACCAAGGAGAGGAAGGCGGTGTCGGCTGTAATCCCATAGGCGATCGCGATCGCGTTGTCGAGTTCCATGGTGTCCAGCCCTTTTTCCGGCAGGGCATCGTTGACCGGAAAGAACCGACCTGCGTAGGTGAGCTGTATCAGGGTACGGATAGCCTTGCTGACAATTCCATCGCGGTACTCGAAGATGCCGCGCGTCGGTTCGTTGCGATCAATGGATCTGGCGAACACCACAAAGGGCATAATCGCGTAGCGAAGGTAATAGGGGCCTTCCAGATAATAGCCATCTGGTGAGAAGAGCTCGCGGAGCTGGGCGAGAAACCCGCGTTCGCCATCCTTGCTCGTTCCCAGTAACGCCATGTTGACGTATTCGGTGTCTCCGAGCACGTAGCCGGTCATGCCAACCGCCGCGGTTGCCCAGGTCGCGTGATTGTGGATCTTGTCGAAATACTCGGGAGATTCTGTGGACAGGAATCTCGCCATGGGACGCAGCACGCCCGTTTCAATGCGTTTCCGATCTTCGTCTGAAATTGATTCGAGCACGGCATCGTAGCCTTGGATGGTGTGCACGAGCCATACAGACTCGTTGAGCATCTGCCAAAAGAGTCGACCCGGTGTGTTGCTGGCGGTGACCGGATGGGGGCCGAGGCCGGGATACATTTCGGCATATTCGAGCAACAGGTCGCGCACGAGCTCCGCATAGACGGCATCGCTGGTCCATTGATACAGGGCGCCCGCCTCGGCGACGATCACGCCATTCTCCTTGTGACGCTCGTGCGTGTAGCCTCCGCCCGGATCTGTCGGCATGGGCACATCTGGACGCGCCTCAAGGAGCGGATCAATGCGATGCCGTGCGCGTGCTATGG
>CAZNYE010000014.1:0-11614 GCA_964577185.1 uncultured Pseudomonadales bacterium
CACCAAAGGTCACGCGCTGATCAGCATGTTGACAGAGGATCTTCAGAGCCCGTTCGGCCATGCCAACACACCAAGCACCCATTTGCAGTCGTCGTACAGTGAGGCGCAGTTGCATGGGTGCGAAACCCTCTCCTTCCCGACCAAGGCGCTGGGCATCTGGCACGCGCATATCTTCAAACACCAACTCGTAGGTGCGTGCACCGCCAATCATCGGAATCTGGCGCTCAACGATGAAGCCGGGCGTGTCACGCTCGACAATGAACGCGGTGATGCCGCCACGAGAACCTTTTTCAGGATCGGTCACAGCCATCACAATTGTGAAGGCCGACTCTGGCACACGGCTCACCCAGATCTTGCGCCCATTAATGATCCAGTCGTCCCCATCACGCACGGCCCGACTTGCCATGTGCGCGGGGTCCGCACCCGCGCCAGGCTCGGAAATGGCGATCGCAGATATGATCTCCCCGCGCGCGTAGGGTTCCAGATACTTCGTCCTTTGCTCATCATTGGCGGTCGCCAGCAACATGTGAAGATTCGGAGAATCTGGTGGAAAGGTGAAGGGAGTCACTGTTCTCCCAACGGCTTCGTTGACATGCGTCATGGCCAGGGCAGGCAATTCTGCGCCCCCAACTTCCGCGGGGACATCAAGCCCCCAGAGTCCGAGCTCCTGGCACACCCCGTACAGGGGTTCCGCTTCTTCTTCCGTTAGCCGAAGCCCCTCACCAGCGGCCTCGCGCTTAAGCACCTGGGGTTCCAATGGCATGAGGTGATCATCGACAAATCGTTCCACTGTTTCCTTGAGCAGGCGATGTTCTTCTTCGAGTCGAAAATCCACAAATAGTCCCGAGAGTGCATGAAGCTCGAACTAACATAGCACGTTATTTCTCGCCTCATGCACTCGGGTGATAGGTGTTTCTTGAACGCGGGATTCGGCTCTCACATGTGCGAGAATTCCTCCCGCGCAAGAAATAGATGTCACCATGAGAAGATTCATCGCGTTCATTCCATTGCTCCTTGCAAGCACATTTGCCTTCACCGAGGAGGGTGTTCCGAAGCCGAATTTCACCGGTGTTTGGCAGGTACTCAACACGGCTCACTACAACATCGAGGCACGCAACGCAGAGGTGTCCATGCAAATCATGAAAGGGCCGTTTGGGCCACTGCCAGCACGAGAGCTTTTGCTCCTCGGCGCAGTCGGCGCAGTGCCATCGGGCGCGGGCGTCGTAGAAGATGGTCCTTTGCCCTATCAAGGTTGGGCGCTTCAGCAACGAGACGAGAATCGCGCAAACTGGCTGGCGAGAGACCCTGAAATCAAGTGCTATCTTCCGGGAGTTCCTCGAGCGACCTACATGCCCTTCCCTTTTCAGATCTTTCACGGCGACAACGAGATTCTCATCGCCTATGAATACGCCGGAGCCACGCGCAACATTCCGTTTGAAGATCCGGGCGAGCCTCCGGTGGATTCCTGGATGGGGCAGTCCTGGGCTCGCTGGGAGGAGGATGTGCTTGTGATTACAACCCGCGGTCAAAATGATCGAACCTGGTTCGACCGCGCCGGCAACTTCCATTCAAACCAAATGACTCTCGTTGAGCGAATTCGAAGAATCGGCCCTCATCACCTTGACTATCATGCTGAAATTGATGACCCAGAAGTGTTCACACGTCCTTGGTCCATGCGCATGACGCTCTATGAGCGTTTGGGCAAGGACGCTGTGCTTGGTCAGTTCAAATGCGTGGAATTCGTTGAAGAACTGCTCTATGGGCATCTGCGCAAGGAGCCGATTGCCAAGGATTCCACGAAACCCGGGCATCCGTGAGAGAATTGAGATCATGAAACTACTCAAATGGATCGGTATCGCTTTTGGCCTGCTAGTGGCAGTCCTTGTGGCCATCCTGATCGTCGCCTACAGCTTCTTCGAACTCACCAAGCGCGTGGAAGCAGAATCTGCAAGAGACTGGCAGACTCCAAGAACAAGTTTTGGGCATCCGAGCTTCGAGGGCGTATGGACCAACGCCACCGTGACCACATTGGAGCGAGTGCTGCCCGTCCCCTTCAATAAACTCAAGCTCAACAAGGCCGAAGCCGGCTTGATCGAGCGCGGATTCAACGGGTTTTTCGAGCAGGATCTTGAACCTAGCGACCCAGATGCGCCTCCGCCGGAAGCTGGAGGTGACGTGGGCGGCTACAACACCTTCTGGATGGATCCAGGGGACAAACTCATGGTGGTGAAGGGCACCATCCGCTCTTCCATCATTGTCGATCCGAGCGATGGCATGGTCCCCTATCGTGATGAAGCCAGAGCACTGCTGCAAGACTACATGCGAGGCGTTGCCGGAGACGATGCTCGCATGGATGGTCCGGAGCAACGGCCGCTTGGCGAGCGCTGCATCGTCGGTTTCGGCTCCACTGGCGGACCGCCGATGCTGCCCGTGCTTTACAACAACCATTACAAATTCGTGCAGACTCCGGATCATGTCGCGATTCTCGTGGAGATGAACCACGATACCCGCATCGTTCGCTTGGACTCCCAACACTTGCCCGACCATATCACTCCATGGCTCGGCGACTCCATTGGTCATTGGGAGGGAGACACGCTTGTTGTCGAAACGATAAACTTTCACCCGAACCAAAGCTACCGCCTGGCCATCAGGCACCAACTCTATGTGCCGCCGAGTGCCCGCGTCACCGAACGTTTCACCCGCGTTGGCCCAGAGGAAATGCTCTACGAGTTCAGTGTCGAAGATGAGGGCGCCTACACACAGACTTGGAAAGGAGAAATGACCCTGCGAAAGACCAAGGGGCCGATTTACGAATATGCCTGCCACGAAGGCAATTACTCGCTTCCGGGCATTCTTGCCGGCGCAAGGTATGAAGAACGCAGGGCATTGGAAGCAGGGCACACATCGATTCAAGACCAGGGAGCCGGGCCATGAACCTCAAGAGTTGCTTAGTGATCGCAATTGCATGTCTGTTGATGATGAATCCGGCGGCCGTTGCCCACCACGCATTTTCTGCCGAGTTTGACGCGAGCTCGCCGGTGCTGCTCAAGGGCGAAGTCACCCGCGTGGAATGGGTAAATCCCCACGCCTGGGTTCACTTGAAAGTCAAGAACGAAGAGGGCGAGGAACAGCATTGGATGGTCGAGGGTGGCACACCAAACACCCTGCTCAGAAATGGGATCGACCGAAAGTCTCTCGTGCCAGGCACGGAGATTGTCGTTCGCGGCTATCAAAGCAAGGACTTCTTGTGCGTTCCGGCCTGCAAGGCCAACGGGAGGGACATCACCTTTCCCGATGGTCGTAAGATTTTCATGGGATCCTCTGGAACTGGGGCGCCCAGGGATGGCGCCGATCCCACCGAGCCCGCGAAGCCGTGACCTTCCCTAGGCCGCCTGTCGAAACTGTAGACGCGCTAGCCGCGAATAGAGTTCGCTACGACTGCTGAGTTCCAAGTGGGAACCTGAGTCAAGCAGTTCGCCCGACTCAAATAACAGTATGCGTTTGGCATCGCGAACAGTCGCGAGCCGATGCGCGATCACCATACTGGTGCAGGATTCTGTCAGACGCGAAAGCGCCTGTTGCACAAAGAACTCACTCTCGGCGTCAAGCGCGCTGGTCGCCTCGTCGAGAAGCAGCAGGCTCGGGCGCTTGAGCATGGCGCGCGCCACCGCCACCCTCTGTCTCTGACCGCCTGAAAGTTGCGTGCCGCCCTCGCCCACCTGCGTATCGAGCCCATCGGGAAGCGCTTCTGCGAAGGCGGTCACATGTGCGGCCTGTGCTGCGGCATGCACTTCTTTGAACCTCGCGCCGGGCCGCACATAGGCAATGTTCTCTGCGATGCTTGCGGAAAACAGGACCGGCATTTGCGGGACCAGGGCAATATGAGCGCGCAGGTCCGAAAGGCTGAGTTCACGTATGTCAATGCCATCCATACGCACACAGCCTTGCGAAGGATCATAGAATCTCAGCAACAGATCAAAGAGCGTGGATTTACCCGCACCCGAAGGACCGACAATCGCGACCTGCTCTCCCGGCTCCACATTGAAAGACAAGTCTCTCAGCACTTCCACGTCGGGCCTGGTCGCATATCTAAAACTCAGGTTCTCCACCGAGACGCGCACTTCGCCACTGCGTCTCAACACCTTGGGATGTGGCGGATCTGTAATCTCCGGTGTGCTCGCCAGCAGTTCCAATAGGCGCTCCATGGCACCTGCCGCACGCTGTAATTCGGTCAGCACTTCACTGATCGCGCCCACAGACCCTGCCACCATGAAGGCGTAAAACACAAACGCGGCCAGTTCGCCCGCGGTTGTGTTGCCCATGATCACATCCTGTCCACCAGCCCAGAGCATCAACGCAAAAGCACCGAATACCACCAGCATGACGAGCGCTATGAGAAACGCCCGCACACGTACGCGAAGCAGCGCCACATCCAAAGCGGACTGCACCTTTTCGGCGAATCTCTCGCTATCGAGCGCCTCCCTTCGGGAAGCCTGTACCACTTTGATATTGCTCAGCGACTCGCTGACCTGGGTGCCCACTCTTGCAAGCCCCGTCTGGCTGTCTCTTGAGAGGCCCCGTACACGGCGTCCAAAGAGCAATATGGAACCTATGGCCACGGGAGCTGCCACCAGCACCATGAGCGACAGCTTCAGGCTTGAGACCAGCATGAGCACCACACCGCCCACAAGAATGAAGAGGTTTCGCAGGGCAAGGGAAGCCGATGACCCGACAACTGTCTGCACTAGCGTGGTATCCGTTGTGATGCGCGATTGAATCTCGCTGGCGAGATTGAGGTCAAAAAAGCCCGGATGCAGTCTCACCACATGCGCGAAGACTTGGTTTCTTATGTCCGCCGCCGCCCGCTCGCCAACCGAAGTGACCAAATAGAAGCGCACAAAGGTGCCAATCGCAAGCACCAGCGTGAGTCCCACAAACACCAATATGGCTTGCCCAAGAAGATCTGCTGAATCTTGCGAAAACCCTTGGTCGATCAACAGGCGAAGGCCCTGCCCGAACATGAGGGTAACCAGGGAGGTCACCACAAGGGCGCAGAGCGCACCAGCGATTTGTTTCTTGTAGGGCTTCAGGAAAGGCAGTACCGAGCCCAGGATGGATATCTTGCGGCTGACCTCGCGATCAATCAATTCGTCCATTACAAAGCGCTCAAGAAAATCCTATCCAACGTCCAGCGGCAGCGACCGTCACCCACAGACCAATCGAAACCAATCCACACACCTTGTGTCGCCAATCTTGAATGCCATAAGCCAAAATGCGCGGACGCACTGTAAAGCAAAAGATCAACGCCACCACAAGGGTCGTCATTTTCACCCAAAAGCTGGTGTTGTAGTAGCACTTCACCGCTTCGGACAAAAACAGCGGGATGCCTGTCACGAACATGCAGGCGATTGCCCCGAGTAGCCAGGGCATGGCATCCCGGGCGAGCTCGGCTGGGCTGAGACTGCGTAGGCCCACCCCCAATAGCCGCAAATCCACCACAAGCACGGCGCCACCGAGCATGGCAAGGCCGAGCAAGTGCACCGCTTCAATTGCGGGAAACAGCCAAGTCGATTCACGAATTGCCGAGCCGACGGCCGTGAATTCAAGCAGCGTAAAGATCTCCAGCAGCGTCATAGACCTGTCGAGACATCCGCCGTGCAGCCGGCCAAGGCAACCACCCAATCAGGTTGCGGACGGTCACAGTCGAACCAGTTGTACGCAATCATGCGTCCCAAGACAATCACACACCCCCAGGCCGCGATAGACACCGCGGCGCTGATGCGCGCGGGAAGCGGAGGTAGCGCCGAGGCATCCCACTCGTCGCGGTTACGCGATACTCGTTGATGAAACAACCAAATGTTCACCGCAGAAACCACCAGGATGATGACTTTGATACGAAACCACAGGCTGTGATACGTGCGCACAGGAATCGCATAGAAAAGCAGCAGCCCTGTCACGATCATGATCACGAACCCGGCCACCGTCCAAGGCAGCATGCGGGTCGTCATCTCGGATACCTTCAGCCTCGTGAAGGATATGCCAAGCAGGCGCAGATCCAGCATCAAGATTGTGCCGACGGACAGCATGAGGGCGAGCACGTGCGTAGACTCGATCAAGGAATAGGCATAGAGCGATTCGTGTAGCGCTGTGCTCCACGCCGTGCTATCGAGCCATTCGGCAAACTCGTGTCCGCTCATCAATGATTCCTCGCGAGAAGGCTACTGAAGCGACTCCCCTACCTCATACACAAGATAGACGGCTGACATGCCGCACAGGTGTCATAGAGGTCATTGCCTGCCAAGAAGAGTTGATCCTCGCTTTTCGCTTCGGCGGCGGCCGTGGCCTTCATACTTTGACAAACCCTGTGAACAAGCATGACTTCCGGCTGGTTCGATGGACTTGCATAATACCCCGCTAAAATCCACCTTTTTCCGAAACGCCAGCCCGCGGGCCGCGCCGGGGGCTTGGTTGACAGAATGCGTCAAACAACAATCAATTGCCAGGAATCCTGAATATGAGAAAAGCTATGAGAGTTTCCTCTGCACTCGGCGACCAACTGAGTGGAGCAAGGCTGCTGCGCCTGCTCACCATCGGTGCGACTCTTTTATTCATCGCCTCGCTCGCCGCGGATGACGCACCAATCGTCAAACCCGGCGCGCCCGGTGAAGACTCACAGGAATTGAGCGCCGAAGCAGCAATCAGTATCGCGGTCACCAGCTATTCGCCGGACGATGTCAGGTTCATGTGGGACATGATTCCTCATCATCGCCAGGCGGTCGTAATGTCCGAGCTCGTGGACACTCGAACCAACCGACCCGAGCTCGCTGATGTTGCTGGACGCATCAAGCTCTCCCAGCAAGATGAAATCAACTTCATGCGGAACTGGCTCGCTGAGCGTGGCGAGTCCGTGCCAGATCCTTCCGACCACGCCTCGATGCACATGGATCATCGGATGGCCGGCATGGCGACGCAAGCGCAAATCGAGGATCTCGCCGCTTCGGAGGGCACCGACTTTGATCGGCTATTCCTGCAATTGATGATCACGCACCATGAGGGCGCTGTGACCATGGTCGAGGAATTGCTCGAACAACCAGGGTCGGCCTACGACCCGGTGCTGTTCGAATTCACCACCGACATCACCAATGATCAGACCGCCGAAATCGAACGTATGCACGCGCTGCTCGTTTCCCTGTCGGGAGACCCACGAGCCGGTTTGTCGCCCGGTTTCGACGATGCTGGTCAAGCACTGATGAATCTAGAACTAGTCTCCTCGCTCCCCAAGCCCCCCGGATTCTTCGACCCGGAAAATCCCGGTGAATTGCCGCCAGAGCGTCCCCAAGAGGATAGCGAAGAAGGAGACGGCGAGAAAGGAACGGAAGCCAGCCTATGGGAGCGCACACCACTCTTGAGTTTTGCCAACACCGACCTCGCCTTCCGGGACGATGTCATGTTCGCGGGCAGCTACCACGGGTTCAACATTTACCAATTGGTCAAAGGCGCGGCTCTCGAACAACTCAGTTCCGTGGTATGCCCAGGGGGACAGGGCGATGTTTCAGTGGTCGGCGACCTGCTGATCATGTCGGTGGAAGAGACCCGTAGTCGGCTCGACTGCGGACTCGAAGGCATTGCTGAAGATGTTAGTCAGGAGAGATTCCGTGGACTTCGCATATTTGACATCAGCGATCTCAGGCGACCCAGGCAAGTTGGCGCGGTGCAGACTTGCCGCGGCTCACACACGCACTCAATCGTGGCATCGGATGAAGAAAGAATCATCGTCTACAACTCCGGCACTTCGCAGATTCGAGATGGAGAGGAGCTTGAAGGATGCTTTGACGAATCACCCGGAGACTATCGAACCGCACTCTTTCGCATCGATGTCATAGAGATACCCGTGAATGACCCGTCTAAAGCACGCAGCGTCCACAGTCCCGCCGTGTTCGCCGATCCCGATGATGGCACCCTCGCGGGGCTCTGGCGCGGAGGCGACCATGGTGATGAGACGCAAGAAACCTATCAAACAGACCAATGCCACGACATCACGGTATTTCCGGAACTCAATATTGCCGCGGGCGCCTGCTCTGGCAATGGCATCCTGTTCGATATCTCGGACCCCATGAATCCGCAGCGCATCGATGCGGTCGTCGACAAGGGCTTCGCCTATTGGCACTCCGCCACCTTCAACAACGACGGCAGCAAGGTGGTGTTCACAGACGAATGGGGGGGCGGCATGATGCCGCGTTGCCGTGCCTTCGACCCGCTCGATTGGGGCGCGGATGCGATTTACGACGTGGTCGACGGCAATCTCGAGTTTCAGAGTTACTTCAAAATGCCGGCCCCACAGGTTGAGCAGGAAAACTGCGTGGCGCACAACGGCTCAGTCGTGCCGGTTCCTGGCCGTGACATCTTCGTTCAGGCCTGGTATCAGGGCGGCATCACGGTCGTGGATTTCACCGATTCGAAAAACCCTATCGAAATCGCCTATTTCGATCAAGGACCCATATCCGAAGAACATCTGATTCTTGGCGGGTATTGGTCCGCATACTGGTACGGCGGAAACATCTACGCCACGGAAATCGTGCGTGGACTCGATGTGTTGGCGCTCACGCCGAGCGAATATCTATCTGAAAACGAAATAGCCGCAGCAGAAGTCGCTGACCAAGGAAGCCAATTCAACCCCCAGCAGCAACTCCGCTATGTCTGGCCAGCCGAGCCGGTGGTTGCCAAAGCCTATATGGATCAGCTCGAGCGCGGCAATGCCTTGTCACAATCTTCAGCCCACCAACTCCATGCGGCGCTCGACAAAGCCGCCTTGGCACTTGAAACCGGTACAAGCGACGGTGATCTCGCCATGCGGCTTGACTCCTTTGCGGCGGACCTCGTGGAGAAGACCGGCGAAGACGTTACCGGGATGCGACAAGCTAAATTGGCAGCAACACTCGCAGGCATCGCAGCGAGGCTACGCTAGATCGGCATTTATTGATTCGCGTACGCGGCAGCACCGAGAAGTGCTGGTTCGGGATGCACGATCAAGCGTGTTGGAACAGCTTCCAAAAAGGATCGCATGCGCCCCTTGTCTTCGAAGCGCTCGCGAAATTTCCCGCGCTTGAGAATTGGTGAAATCGACTCGACAAGGTGGCCTCGTAGGAAGACGCCGCCACGCGCGCCGGTCACCAAAGCGCAGTCGCCAGCGACACTCCCAAGAAGCTCACAGAACATTCTGACGGCAAGCTTCGCGACTCTGTCCCAACCTCGATTGGCAGTTTCCGCAATTTCGGATGCTGTGAGCTTCTTTGGCGTTCGACCCTCGATATCGGAAATGGTTTGGTAGAGGTCGGCCAATCCCCTTCCTGATACCAATCGTTCCACGGAGACCCTGCCCAAGCGCTTCCAAAACACCTGAAGCACCTCGTATTCCCAAGGGTTCGAGGGTGAAAAGCTAGTGTGTCCGGCTTCCGTTGGAATGACCTTTGCGGGTTCACCATGCGGAACAAGACTCATGCCAAACCCTGTGCCTATACCGATCACCACAAAGGTATCGTTGTGTGCCGCCCAGGTCGGGCTCTGAAACAGATCTTCAATGTCTTCGCTTTGAAGGTGCGGCCAAGCCCTAACGACTGCTTCAAGGTCATTCAGGAGCACGGCGCGTTCGAAGTGAAGCAGCTCGCATATGCGCTCCGCCGACACATTCCAACCGCTGTTGGTGAAAGAGACTCTCTGATGAGCCACTGGACCGGCCACCGCGAGGCTGACGCATTCTCGGGCAATACTCGCCTGCGCCTGGTCGAGATAGCGTTCCATGGCTTCCTCAACACCGGCGAATTCCGAGCAAACAAACTTTTGTTCGTCATGGATGATCGGTGAGCCCGTGGCATCGGACTCGGCAAGCGCGAAGCGCGCATGCGTTCCTCCGATGTCGCCAACAAGAAGCATCTCGATCCTTTACTATGCGAGCCTTTGCGCGCAGCATTGTAGAGCAAAGGGTGAACTCGGACCTGATCATATTCGGCGGAACCGGCGACCTCGCGAGGCGCAGCCTCGTACCCGCCCTGCACAACATGTATCGCAGAGGGGAATTAGACAGAGGCAGCCGGGTGATCAGCGCTTCTCGCAGGAGTCTCTCCGACGAGGACTATCGCCAGCAGATGATGCCGCGAGATCCCCCGAGAGACTGGGAGGGTTTTTCCCATTGCCTATTTCACCGACCGGTAGATATCTCGGGTTCGCAAGGATTTTCATCGCTTTATCAAATGATAGAGAATTCTCAGGCCGCGCAACGCCTACTCTACCTATCGACGCTTCCAGAACACTTCGTGAGCGCTGTTCGAGGCGCCCACGAGGCAGGACTCGTCACCAAGCAAACCTCGGTCATTGTCGAAAAGCCGGTCGGAACGGATTTGGATTCCGCTCGAACTCTGAATAATCAACTCTCCGAAATCTTTGATGAACATCAAATTCTTCGCATCGACCACTATCTTGGCAAAGAGCGCGTGCGTGCGCTCGCGCAGATGGATTTCACGCAACAATCAAACGGCGCCCCGGTGCAGATCACACTGGCTGAATCTCAAGACATAGGCACGCGCGGGGAGTTCTACGATAGAACCGGTGCCCTTCGTGATATGGTCCAGAACCACCTGTTGCAACTGCTTTGCCTCTTCGCGGTGGATCCGGCCGCCGAAAACCTCAATGCCGCAAAGCTCAAGGTGCTGGAATCCATAAGCCCGGCTTCGGAACCGGTGTGGGGTCAATTTGACGGCTATCTGGAGGTTCCGGGAGTCGTGCGGCATAGTCACACAGAGACCTTTGTCGCCATGCGGGTGTTCCTTGATCTCGAACCTTGGCGTGATACGCCCATTCTTTTGCGCACCGGCAAGTGCCTTGAGCGCAAACTCTCGCAAATTGTGGTGGGAGGAAAGCCAATCGACCTCGCCCAGCCCGGCGAAAACGCCTATGAGGCGCTGCTCCGCGATGCCCTACGCGGAGACCGAGGCAAGTTCGCCAGTCGCGAGGAAGTGGAAGCGGCTTGGCGATTCATCGACCGCTTGAGGGCTGATCGTGTGCCGGATCCGCCCCTCTCCTATCCGTGCGGAAGCTGGGGGCCGGCGGAAGCGGATGTGCTTGCGAAGTCGGCGGGCGAAGCATGGGACAACGGAGGTTAGCGCCTGTAGTTGGGTCGCCTCCTTGAGAACACCAACGCCAAGAGTAGCAGCACTAACCCAACAACAATTCGTAAGTCGCCTGGATTGAGAATCGATCTTGCAGGTACGGCGATGGTTTTTGCCATGGCTTCAACCTTGAATACATGTGAATCGGCAAAAGCCGGATTCCCGGCGATTTCGAGCAAGTCTCGCAGACTGCGGTAACGCATGAGGGCAGCGGAGGACCAAGTTTCCGCTCCCTCCAAGCCCCAGAGGTCAACAGCCGGCGCGATGACTTCGCCCGCGAATACAGGATGGCATGCGCGACGAAGCAATGCCGGCCACATGTAGTCCATATACCGCGCCGTAAGTTCCTCCCCGCCCGGATGCAAGTGCATGAGGTTCACCATAACGAAGGGACGACCATCGTCGTTCTCGAGAAAGCGCCGAAACTCGGGCACAAACGCCTCATCCTGATT
>CAZNYE010000015.1:0-19776 GCA_964577185.1 uncultured Pseudomonadales bacterium
CCTTCAACGATCCACTCCGCAAGTTGCCAGCCGGCCCCACCCGCGGCGGTGATGCCGAAGCTGTGTCCCTCATTGAGCCAGAAATTGCGCTTGTCCCAGGCAGGCCCGATGATTGGGCTGCCATCCGGCGTGTAGGCGATCGCACCGTTGTACACCCGCTTGATGCCGAGTTCGCCAAAGATAGGCACACGATGTATGGCGGATTCAATATGCGGCATGAGGCGATCAAGGTCGGAGTTGAAGAGTTCAAACTCGCTGTCCGCTCCTGGGCCTTGGATGTAACAGGCCGGCGCACCCACTTCGTACGGACCAAGCAACAGACCGCCAGCTTCTTCACGCATATACCAAGACCCATCGGACTCACGCAACACGCCCATTTCCGGTAGGCCCTCGGCAGACCTTGACCGAATGTCGTCATGCGCTTCAGTGACCAGGTAGTGGTGCTCCACCGGCAGCACGGGAATATCAAGACCGACCATCGCACCGGTGCGACGCGCGAAGTTGCCGGTCGCGGACACCAGGTGTTCGCAGGTCACATCACCCTTGTCAGTGTGCACCAACCATTCGCCGTTTGACTTCTGAGTGATTCCAGTCACGCAGGTCTTGAGATGAATCTTGGCACCCCCTGCGCGTGCGCCGCGTGCGAATGCCTGCGTGAGGTCGGCGGGCTGAATGTAGCCGTCGTCCGGATGGCGAATGGCACCAATGAGGCCATCCTTGACGGCAAGCGGCCAGTATTCGAGCACTTCCTCTGGAGTGAGGAAATCGACGCGCACGCCTATGGTCTTGGCGACACCCGCGTACTGCCGGTATTCGTCCATGCGATCATGCGTCATGGCAAGGCGAATGTTGCCCACTTGCCGCAAGCCCACGTCCTGACCTGTCTCGGCTTCCATGGTTTTATAAAGATTCACCGAGTATTTGTGAATCTGACCCACCGAGTAGCTCATATTGAAGAGCGGCAAAAGCCCAGCCGCATGCCATGTGGAGCCCGAGGTGAGGTCCTTGCGTTCAAGCAGCATCACATCCGACCAGCCTTTCTTGACCAGGTGATAGAGCGTGGCGACGCCGACCACACCGCCACCTATGACCACGACGCGAGCATGTTGGTTCACTTCAGGGGACTCCTCAATGGTTACAACCCAAATATCCGGCCTTCGGTGTCGACCCCTATCTCAAACGCCGCCGGCTGCCGAGGAAGACCGGGCATGGTCATGACATCGCCGCACAAGGCCACCACAAATCCCGCCCCCGCCGACAGGCGCAGGCTACGCACCGGAATCACATGACCCGCGGGAGCGCCCTTCGCGTTCGCATCTGCCGAAAAGCTGTACTGCGTCTTGGCGATGCACACAGGGAAATGACCGTAGCCCAAGGCCTCAAGCTCATCTAATTCCAATTCAGCTTGACTCTCGAAACTCACATCGCTGGCGCCGTAAATGCGCGTAGCGATGGTGCGAATCTTGTCCTTGAGCGGCATTTCATCCGGGTACAGCAGGTCAACTTCACCGGGCGATTGGGCCAAACTATCCAGCACTGCCCGCGCGAGCGCTTCGGCTCCCACGCCGCCTTCCGCCCAATGCCTGGCAGTGACAACCTTGAGTCCGTCATTGGAGAACTCACTTTCGACCGCGGCAAGCTCATCGGCGGTATCAGCACTGAAGTGGTTTATGGCGATGACTGGGGTTAATCCGAATTGCCGCAGGTTTTCAACATGTCGCCGTAGATTGGCGACACCTCTTTGCACGGCCGACACATTGCGCCTCGCGAGATCACCGAGCTCTACTCCACCATGCATCTTGAGCGCTCTGACCGTACAGACGACGACCACCGCATCTGGGCGCAGACCCGACTGTCGACACTTGATGTTCAGGAACTTCTCGGCGCCAAGGTCCGCTCCAAATCCTGCCTCGGTCACCACAACATCAGACAGTCCCAGTGCCGTGCGAGTGGCGATCACCGAATTGCAGCCGTGCGCAATATTGGCAAACGGGCCGCCGTGAATAATGGCGGCGTTGTGCTCGAGGCTCTGCACCAGATTGGGTGCCAAGGCATCAACTAACAGGGCGGTCATGGCACCAGCCACACCAAGGTCACCTGCGCGAACAAGTGAATCGTCGCTTCGTCGACCGACCACTATATCCCCAAGCCGTTTTTCAAGGTCCTGAAGATCGCGTGCCAAGCACAGCACGGCCATCACTTCCGAGGCGGCCGTGATGTCGAAGGCAGCTTGCCGTTCCACACCCTGGCGAACCCTTAAGGACACGTTTCGCAGCACCCGGTCGTTGAGGTCAATGGCCCGGCGCCAGCTGATGCGCCCGGCGTCTATGCCCTGTCCATTGCCCCAATAAAGATGGTTGTCGAGCATGGATGCGAGCACATTGTTCGCCGATGTCACGGCGTGCATGTCGCCATTGAAGTGCAGGTTGATGTCCTCCATAGGCGCAACCTGGGCATGGCCACCGCCAGTGGCACCTCCCTTCATGCCGAAACAGGGGCCAAGCGACGGCTCACGAAGACAGACGGTGGAGCGCACACCCAAGCGATTGAGTCCGTCAGAGAGTCCGATGCTGGTGGTGGTCTTGCCCTCTCCCGCGGGCGTTGGTGTGAGCGCCGTGACCAACACCAGCTTGCCACTAGACCTATTCGCGACGGAGTTCACACATTTCAGAGAGATTTTCGCCTTGTGATGCCCATAAGGCGTGAGCGCTTCACTATCAATGCCAAGGCGTTCTCTTGCGACCTCTGTGATCGGACGAAGACAAACCGAAGCCGCAATCTCACCATCACGCACCGGGGCACCTCGCGTTTGTCAAGCCAAAAGGCTGCGTATTCTAAGGGTTTCCAGCAACTACTCGCCCGCCTTGACACGATAGGACAGGACAGGCGCCATGTCGCCCCTGATGGTGCGCTCACCCATTCCGTGCGCTCACAACAGCTACGTTGTCCTATAGTGTCAAGGCGGGCGGGTAGTTACGGGTTTTGCTTTACTAGTCGGCAGCGTCCTTACCCTGACGCTTCACAACCTCTCGCACATTCGGGTTCACCGACGGCCTAAATGGCACTTCGACCACCTCGCCCGCAACCATGTTGTCCGGCTCGTCCGTGCCATAAGGATCTGGCAGTTGCACTTGCAGCTTGGTGCCGGGCGCGCGAATTTCCCAAGGCACATAGGCGAGCGCGATGTTCGTCTCCAGCTCCGGTGAGTACCAGGGCGAGGTCACGTAGCCGACCGGATCGCCTCCCTTCTCCTTTGTGATCAGCCAGAAGTCGTTGGCATAGTCATTCACAGGATTGCCCCCGAAGGTGACCCCCACCAATATGTGCTTGAACGGCGGCGCATCCGCTTCGATGAGCTCGCGCACTTCTTCAAGCCGTTTCTTTCCGACGTAGTCGGCCTCTTTGTTGCGCGGAACCTGATAGCCCAAATTGCATTGAAATGGGAGAGTTTCGTGATCAAAATCCTGACCCCATGAGAGTATGCCAGCGGCGATGCGGCGATGGTGCGCAGGGGCGATGACCATCAGATTATGCGCCCTGCCCGCGGCCAAAACGCCGTACCAGAGATCTTCCGCGTGGAGGGTCGCATCATAGAGGTATATCTCGTATCCCTTTTCGCCACTGAAGCCGGACTGGGAAATGATCACGTCGCGGCCCCTCACCTTTCCCTCCATGAGACCGTAGTATGGAATATCACGAATGCCCTCGCCGAACAGATCCACCATCAATGCTTCCGACTTGGGGCCTTGAATCTGCACGGGCGAGACATCGATCTCGCGTATGGTCACATCGAGTCCGAGTCCAAGATTGACGCCCCTCAGCCACAATTCTATGTCGCTATCAGCAAGCGAGAACCAAAACTCATCTTCCGAGATCCGTAAGAGCACGGGGTCGTTCAATACACCACCTTCCTCGTTGCAGAGAATCACGTACTTGGCGTGCATGGGCTTGATGCGCGTGGCATCGCGCGTGATCACATAGTCAACCAATTTTTCCGCGTCTGGGCCCTTGACCTGAATTTGCCGTTCCACTGCCACATTCCACATGGTGACGTGATTGACCAGCGCTTCGTACTCAACCATGGCACCACCGTCTTCGGGGCGCACATAGCCACGTGGATGGTACACACGGTTGTAGACGGTCGCTCTCCAACACCCCGCTTCCATCGACAAATGCCAATAGGGAGACTTTCGTACACGGGTTGAGATCAGCAATCCGACCGGAGTGGGCCCAGACTGACGTAGGTTGATGGGTACGTGCCGGTCCGATTGGTCCACGCTCAAGCAATGGGAGAGCTTTGAGTAGTCAACTGAATGGCCTGACAATGATGCGTTGGGATCGCTGTACATAGATCTCGGTACTCCTTGGGATGCAACTTAGGGGTATGCGGGCCTTGCTACGGGCGCCTCGTCATTCGCAAGTCATTTTCTCATGCTCAGATGACGCCTTGAGCACACAAGGGCTTGGCTAAGTTGAAATTTCTTCGACTTCCACTGCGAAGAAATCTGTGCACTCACGACATCGAATACACGCAGATTGCCAGCAGGGGTGCCGTCGACAAAAGGGAATCCAGGCGGTCGAGAACACCTCCGTGGCCAGGAAAGAGCCCGCCCGAATCCTTGGCCCCCGCCAATCGCTTGAGGAGACTGGCAAACAGATCACCCAAGATAGACAGGAGCGCAATCACCAAGGAAACCAAGAGCCAGAAAATGATCCCTTGGCGCAAGTTGAACAAATCTGCAAGCCAGACCGCGGATGCCACGCCACATACAACCGACAAGATAACTCCCGCCACGGCGCCCTCAATGGTCTTGCCCGGACTCACCGAGACTGCCAGTTTGGCTCTTCCCCACCGCCGACCTCCGAAGTAGGCACCAGAGTCCGCAATCCACACAACAGCCAATAACCAGACGATGAGCCACTCGCCTTCGATCTGCTTCAGATAGGTGAGCGCCAGCCACGCGCATCCGAGCAGCAAGGCACCGACCAAGCCACGTGGAACTCGCGGCAGGAGATTGCCCGACGCTGGAAAGCGCACCACCATGAAAAGCGCAAAGCACCAGAAGATGCTCCCAAGAAACAGCACGGGCAACCTGAGGTCGATCACAAACCATCGTTCAGCGGCAAACACAAGAGGACCGAAGGCAATCATCACGCAGTAGAGCAGCAACGTGGCGAAGGGAGAGGCCTCACAAAGGCGCGCCCACTCATAGAGACCAACCGCCAACAGCAGAAAGACGGCGAGACCGAGCCAGGCGGTTGGCAACCAAAACAACAAGAACAGGGTCATGGGTAGAGCGACGAGGGCTGTCATCACTCGTAGGCGAAGGTTCGACGATGGTGTCTGAGTCATGGGAAATCTACGCTTCGCCTGTGTCGGGCCGTCTGTCACCGAATCTCCGCATGCGATTGGCGAAGGCAAGAATCGCCTGATCCAAGTCAGCCGAGGAGAAATCGGGCCAGAGGGTATCGGTGAAATACAATTCGGTGTAACTGAGATCCCAGATACAGAAGTTGCTCAGGCGCTGTTCACGACCCGTGCGAATCAGCAGGTCCGGTTGTGGAACACCCGCCTTCTCAAGCGACAGAAAGCGTCCAAAGGTCTCCTCATCCATCGCTTCTATATCGGCTTCACTCACCCTCCCCTCAAGCACAGCCTTGGCAACAGCGCGCATGGCTTGCAGAATATCCCATCGACCGCCATAACTGAGCGCGACCGTCAAAGTCATGCTGGAGTTGACCGCGCTGAGCTCTTCAACCCGTTCTATGCGACTTAACAGGTCTTCGGAAAAGCGCATACGGTCTCCGATCACCCGGATTCGAAGACCAAGTTCTGCGAGTTCCGACAGCTCATCATCAAGAATTCGCCGCACCAGATTCATGAGTACGCGCACCTCAGACTTTGGCCGACGCCAGTTCTCGGTGCTAAACGCAAACAGGGTGACATACTTGACACCTCGGTCAAGGCAGTCCATGACGCGCGGTCTGACGTTTTCCGCACCGGCGCGATGTCCCGCGCCAACAGGCAGACCGCGCTGGCGCGCCCAGCGGTAGTTGCCGTCCATGATGATCGCAATATGTGAAGGCATATCTGCGTTGGCCGCCGCATGCTCGGCGCTATGTCTGGTATCCGCCTCAGGAGGCACTATTGACACGTTCCATGCCGCTCGGATAGCTTCAGCCACAAGGGGACGCCAGATGCCAAAAGACAGTTGTAACTACTCGCCCCCTTGACACTATAGGACAACGCCCTTGTTGTGGACGCACGGAAAGGGTGGGCACAGCATCAGGGGTGACATGGCGGCTAGTTCCTATAGTGTCAAGGGGGCGCGCAGTTACAGACAGTTCCCTATATCTCGCAGAGTTCCTGCTCCTTTTCCCGCAAGATCTCCTCAACCTGTCCAACTAATTTGTCGGTCAATTGCTGCATGAGCGTTTCTCCACGACGCTCATCGTCTTCACCGATGAGCTTTTCCTTGGCGAGCTCGCGCAGATCGTTATTGGCATCGCGACGCACGTTGCGAATGGAGACTCGCGCCTGCTCTGCCTCCGCTCGCGCCTGACGCACGAGGTCGCGACGACCTTCTTCAGTCAGGGGAGGCAGCGGCAGGCGAATCAGATCGGAAGTAGATTGCGGCGTGATTCCCAGTTCGCTCTCCATGATCGCCTTTTCGATAACCGGAATCATGTTTCGCTCCCACGGGGAGATCACTAGGGTTCTGCCTTCCTCCACAGAAATACTGGCCACCTGTTTGAGGGGCGTCGGCACTCCGTAGTACGCCACTTGGATGTGCTCCACCAACGACGGACTGGCGCGTCCGGTGCGAAGTCTTCCCAAGGCGATTCTAAGCGCATCAAGCGATTTTGCCATGCGCGAGGCGGCGTCCTCCTCAATCTCTTCGTAGAGTTCCTCGGACATGGTGAACCTCCGTTGCGAGCGGGCATGATTGCCTAAGCCAATCGAATACTCAAGTCACCGAGCCTGAAGCGCCACCTCCTCGGCAAAATTAGACGCTTCACGCTCTACACCCTCGCCCACCTGAAGCCGGGCGATCGCGGTGACCTCGGCACTTGATTGCTTGAGCAATTGTCCAACCTTGACCTGGGAATCCAATGCATAGACCTGACTGACCAAGCTGGAACTTGCAAGAAACTTCTGCAGCCGACCTTCCACCATCTTTTCAATGATGGCCGCCGGTTTGTTTTCGCCGGCAGTCTGAGCAACCAGAATTGCCCGCTCGGCCTCCACACGCTCGCTTGGCATGTCTTCAGGACGAATAACGGGAGGCGCCTCGGCCGTGACATGAATGGCAATCCCCTCACCAAGTTCCCGGTCTCCGCCATTCATCGCCACCAAGGCACCCTTCTTCTTGTCATGGTGAAGATAGCCGTACACCTGACCAGGGCTTTCCGCCTCGACCCGCGATACTCGACGCAGCACGATATTCTCACCGAGCTCCTGCACCAGAGCGTTGCGCTCCGACTCAAGCTCGTCGCTACTTGCGCTCTGTACATCCGCGGCCCCGGACTCAAGCGCTCTCTTTGTGACTTCTGCCACAAACGCCATGAATTTGGGAGTTCGGGCGACAAAGTCAGTCTCGCTGTTCACCTCCACAATCACTCCAGAGCCACCTTCTATCATCAGACCCAAGAGACCCTCGGCAGCGATACGCGTGGTCTTCTTGTCGGCCTTGATGGCGCTGCGCTCTCGCAGAACGCGCACGGCATCATCAAGATCGCCTCCGGTTTCCACCAAAGCTCGCTTGCATTCCATCATGCCGAGACCTGTACGGTCACGCAGTTGCTTTACCAAAGTGGCCTTGATTTCGGTCATTTCTCTCCTTCCAATTAGTTGAATGTTGGTGGACGAGGGAAGCAGGCAAGGTAACCCGCAGCATCAGCTCTTTTCCGATTCCCCAGGCTCCGCAGCAGCGTCTGCGTCCGTTTGTGATGGGTGGGTTTCAGACTCGGCGGTATCTATTGGAGCATCGATGGGTTCCCCCTCTGCTTCTGCTTCTGCTTCCCTTTTTTCTGATGCTGCCGCCGCTTCTTCTTCGTCTTGGTCATCCGGCCCATCTTCGCTCGAAGAATCGCTCGATTCCGCTTGTGCCTCAGCGAGGGGCACCTCTGCGGAAGCGGCATTCTCTATCGCTTGGTTTTCCGATGCTTCGTCTGCCGATGATTCCTGTTCCGATGCGTGATTGTCTACCTCACCGTCTACCTCACCGTCTACCTCATCGTCCGCCTGATCAGCCCCTACATCGGCCTTCTCTTTCGCCTCGTAGGAAGCGAGCATTTCGCGCTCCGCGGCTGCAATGTCGTCGATGGACTCGCCCGCCGCAACGCGCCCTTCCAAAATGGCATCCGCCATGGCCGCCACAAAGATGCGCACCGCGCGGATGGCGTCATCGTTGCCAGGAATCACAAAGTCGACGCCTCGCGGATCGCTGTTGGTATCAACCACACCGATGACGGGTATCCCCACCTTGTTGGCTTCGCGCACGGCAATCCGCTCGTGAGACACATCCACCACGAATAGTGCATCCGGCAGTCCATTCATGTTTCTGATGCCGCCGACGCTGCGCGCCAGCTTGGCGATCATTCGATCAAGCTGCAGCACCTCGCGCTTTGGCAGCTTGGAAAAAGCCCCTCGATCACGGTCCGACTCAAGCTGCAGCAATCGATTGACCGACTGCCTCACCGTGCGGTAATTGGTCAGCATGCCGCCGAGCCACCGCTGGTCGACATAGGGCATGCCAACTCGTATGGCCTGTTCGCGAATGGCCTGGGCACAAGCGCGTTTGGTGCCAACGAAAAGGATTTTCTTCTTGGCCGCCGCAAGACGGCGCACCTGGGAGAGCGCCGCCTCGAACGCGGGCATGGTCTTCTCAAGGTTGATGATGTGCACCTTGTTTCTGGCTCCGAAGATATAAGGGGCCATCTTCGGATTCCAGTAGCGGGTTTGGTGTCCAAAGTGGACACCGGCCGCCAGCATGTCTCGCATGCCGATTTGTTCCATTCTCCTGCCTCCGGGTTGAGTCTTATGCCCGCTTCGTATCGTGACCAGCCGAGGGTACAAATGATGCGAACATGAATTCGACCCATCGGCGGCACCCAGCAATACGAATTTCCTGCGGGCACGGAATTTGTTTGTTTTTCGGCCTGTTTTTCCACATGTTTTTCTACATGGATCTTCATTCAAGCCGAAAAATGAAGCGTTGCCGCGACGAATCGAGCTTTATATCATAGGTGGTTGACTGAAGGAAAGTTCAACCATGTCGCTCTCAATTCGGCCGCGAAATCTCCGCCGACGGCGTATCCCGCCTGATTCACGCGTGAAGCAACCCAAACGACGATTATTCGCACCTCGCAACGTCAAACCCCTTTGTGCTCCAGAAGAGTTGCCAAAAATGCGCGAGGCGGGCAGGCTCGCAGCGAGCGTGCTAGAGATGATTGGCCCGCATGTGCAGCCGGGCGTCACAACCGACAGTCTGAATTCCATTTGCCACGAGTACATAGTCGATGAGCTAGGCTGTGCTCCCGCACCCCTTGGCTATCGGGCCTCCCCGTCGCAGACACCCTTCCCAAAGTCGATCTGCACTTCCGTGAATCACGTCATCTGCCACGGCATACCTTCCGAGAGGAAGCTCAAGAGCGGGGACATACTGAATATAGACGTGACCGTCATCAAGGACGGCTATCACGGCGACACCAGCAAGATGTTTCTTGTTGGCAAGTCGGCACCACACGCCAAGCGGCTTGTCGAGGTCACTCAGGAGTGCCTTTACCGCGGCATAGGCGCGGTGCGTCCCGGCGCGCACCTTGGAGATATAGGCCATGCGATCCAGCAATATGCGGAGTCCAACCGCTATTCGGTGGTACGAGAGTTTTGCGGTCATGGCATCGGACGTGTCTTTCACGGCGAACCGCAAGTGGTTCATTACGGAAAGAGTGGCGAAGGGGTCGAGCTTGTCGAGGGCATGACCTTCACCATCGAACCAATGATCAATGCGGGTCAAGCCGGTGCGAGACTACTTCCCGATGGCTGGACCGCCGTGACCCGCGACCGCAAGCTCTCCGCCCAGTGGGAACACACCATACTCGTCACCAGCACTGGTGCCGAAGTACTCACCCGACGGGCGGAGGAAGAGAGTATATCCCGGCACAACAATCATTGAGACTTACGCTTCCTTGGCAAAATGCTTCATATATAAGGCTGTTGTCCTCAGACTAGAGCCAAGCGATCGAAGGCTATAATACATTCTCCATCCTTTTGGGTACTCACCCCTACTTAAAACCATACGCATGGCCCGTATTGCTTGTCTCTTGAACACGCTTGATGCCGAGAACCTTGCTGCGTTGCAAGGATTCTTGAGACGCGATGACCGAGACGAGCCTATTGCGTTTGTGGGGCGCCATGGATTTGTGGAGAAGGTGCGCCACCGACTTGCGCGTACGCGGGAAGTGCGGCATAGCCTCTCAAACGGTTTGTTCATACAAGGTGCACCGGGTGCCGGAAAAACTGCGCTACTGCAGCACCTCGGCCAAGTGTTCGGCACTGACGAGAATACAACCATCGTGTTCGTTGAAGTCGATGCGTTTTCAGAACCCTTGTCATTCGTCGCGGAGTTTTTGCGCGCCTACACACGCACAAGTAACATATCAGACATCGCGGGTCGGTCGAAGGGCGCAGCAACCAAGGCGGGTGTGGACCTACGCCTCGCCCAACTAGGAAGAGATTGGGTTGAACAGCGTCAGTCGATTGCCGAATTGGTGAATCAAGGATTGTCAATCTGGGACGTTCTTTCTGACACCCTAGAACCGCCGCGAGACCATACCTTTATTCTGCTTGTGGATGAAACACAACGAATTACAGAGGACTCTCCCGGGCAAGGGAACAAGATTGCGAAACGACTGCACGGAGGTCTTACGGGCCATGTGACCACATTGCCCGTGTTTGCAGGCCTGTCCGATATGGCGCAAGCATTAGACCGCGTGGGTATCTCTCGTGTGGCAGAAACGATCCACGCCTTGCCGGCACTATCGGCAGGTGAATCGCAGGAGGCGGTGCGTGCGTTCATTGAGAATGAATCTCTCGGCTTGCGTGAGACGTTCCGACTGGAGGACCGCGAGGTCATCATTCAAGCCCTAGCGCGCGCGAGCGAGGGATGGCCGCGGCATCTGCACTGTTATCTCAAAGCACTGGGTGAAGCGATCGTGCAGGAATCCTCACGCAGAAAACCAAGAGGCACAATCGACCTGAATGCGATTCTGGATGCAGGGCACATCCTGCGCATTGACTATTGCGAAAGTCGCATGAGGGCTGCCGGATTGAAGAAGTACGCGCGCGCGCTCATAGACATGGCACGCCGAACACAATCTGATGAAGTATTGAATCATCAGGAAATCGAGCGCACGGCCATACGCACCTACGGTCTGTCGGCGACTGAAGTTGAGCAACACTTCGACCGGGCAGTGCATTGCGGGATCCTTGAAATTGACCTGAATCACGGGGTGGATGGAGACCGAGTTCGCTTTCCCATGCCTTCTTTCGCCAATTATCTGCGCGCGGGCGGAAACCGGCCCAAAACGCTTGAGGCGCTTCGCTTCGCCAATCAATTGGACAGCGAATGGAATCCTTGACCCACGCTGAGGGGCACCTCAGAAACCCTTGCCGAGGTTCACCGTTAGAAGCGCAAGAAATGATTTGCCTGTGCGTTCAGCACTTCCAAGAAATCCTCCTCCATGTTCGACGCGAAACCTTGGAAGACTGGAACTGAAGTTTCGATAGAAGACCCAAGCACGGCGAGCGTAATGTCCACGTCACCGCCCGCGACTTCCGGGGGCATGTAGTCGAAACTCGGCGCGACCCTTGTCACGCTTGGCGGAGGGGCGGTGGTTTCGCAGCCGGTAACAACCAACAAAAGGACAGCAGTCGCTACGACCCAACCACATGTACTCGCGAGACGGAAAACAGTCATTTGGTGACTCCTTGAATATGAAAGAGGCTGACAGTGAAAAATCGATGCATTAAGTAACTTCAAATTGAAAATAGTCGTTGTCCCCTGGAGAAAGCGCCGCGTCAATGGATATTGGGATGCCAATTTTCGTTGCGCTCTCGGGACTGTCCCCGTGGTCTCCAAGCAGATACCCTTGAATCTGCGGAAAGAATTTCTCGAACGCCCCGAAGTGACTGACCCCGGACTCACAAGATTGGCCGGACTGCGACAGGACTCCAACCAGATACCCTTCCGCGAACAACCCAGCGCCCTCACTGCCCTGTTCCACAGCACCCCGGCTCAATTTCACCCTGATGGCATCGCTTAGCTGTCCTTGGCCAACATGACTGGCCGCTTGACCGGACGAGGCCTTCTTGACACCGCCGGCCGCGTGGTGAATGGTGCCCACATCCTTCGGAACTCCCAAGTGCGATGCTCTCCAGCCCGAGTAGGCCAGCCCACCAGCTCAGTCCGAGGGCATTAGTGGCCTTAAAACCTCAATCTGTCCGCCGCTGCTTGAACGCAAGTACACGCTCCCTCGAAAGACCACCGGCAAGCGCCTCGCGCGTGAGGTGTATTAGATTTTCAATCGGATCGATCAATTCAGGGTACGTCGGGGATAACACCCTGTGGTCGTCAATGAGTTGGAACGAGGAACTTTCAGAATCATAAGAGAGAATCGAACGCTCCTCACGCCCAATCTGACTAAAAATCGCACCAATGCAATCGACATCCTCGGCGTGAGCTACGACAAGATCGTAGGCATCGCGGGACAGGTATCCGCTTCCTCGCAACATTCGCGCACGAACCTTCTTCAGTAGTATTTCGGTACTAGATTCGGTCGCGACCCCGGTCGTGGCTTCCTTCTCTCTCGCTAGCGGCGACGGTGTTGTTTCGCGAGTGGCGAAAAAGGAAACCGGCACAGTTTTTCTCTGAAATAGAAAGCCACGTCTAGAATATATTTCGAGTCCATGAATCTCGCCTTCGCTCTCCAATGAGAGAAGACCATCGAACATCTTCGATAAGGGCATATCACGCTGCGCGAATTCATCAAAGAACAGATCGATGTCGGTGCTGTGCCTGTGCCCCCAACGTGCCGCGAGCACACTACCCCCACCCATTCTGTAGGTGTCGCGCCCAGTCCAGTGGTCAAGCGTTTCAACGACCCATTTCAGGGGCTCAATCAAATGGCTCGCCAGTTTGAGCGTGGGAGGCTTCACGTTCAAATCCTGGAGGTTAAATCCCAAGTGCGGTGATGGTTTCGTTGAAGTTGGTAGCCCGGCACATGGCCATTTATCCACTCGGCGAGTTGATGGTGCCGAATGTCGCAGGCGATCATGGCTCGCGCCATTTCATAGCGGGAAACGCCACATTGCATGGTGAAACGACGAATATCCTCACAGTCGAATTGAACGATCAGCCCGCGCAGGTAGGCTCGATCATCCTTATTCATTTCGCCTGAACGAATCAGATCGCGTATCTGATCGGGGGAACGCCTGATTGCGGAACCGGCCATGCGACTATTGCTCATGCTGGCAATGTTGCCGGGGCTGAACTTACTGCGCTCGTGCATTCCAGGCAGATCGAATTTCTCAAGGGGCAAGATCGGCACTGGCAATCGCCAATCAAAAGGATGAGATTCACTCACAATAGACACCCCGGACATCCCCGCCTCGTCTTGAAAGGCTCAAGCACCTACACCGCCTCAATCACACCCTGTCCACCAACCCATTGCAATCAATACCGATCATTTCGTGGTTGTCACTGAGGGACTCAATACGTGCAATTTTAGCGCATTCGCACCCGCATCCACGCTCTCCTACCACACTTCGCCAAGGATCCGGTTGAAGCGCGCCCGGAAAAACCAATTGCGGTCGAGCACTCAATTCCATCAATGACTCACAGTTCGATATCTCCAAAATGCCAAGGCCCACCCGACGATACGTCAACACGAGCGAGTCAAATCAGGCATTATTCCAAACGTCTTCCGATACTCACCCAAAATTGTCTCCACGACACACAGCGACCGCTACGCACCCACTTTCCCCGCGCGACCGAATTCTCGTCAATGACAAGCAACTGCACGAGAGATTTCGTGCGGGAGAAGACGTAGAGGTTTTACTCGCAGAGCGCACCTGCTCCGTAGACGAGTGCATTCTCGATCTGTGGAATGCAGTTCCCTGGTCAGACTTGGCGGAACACGCCATCGGGCTCTTTGCGGTGGGAGGATATGGCCGTGCGGAGCTACATCCCGGCTCCGACGTAGATGTGCTGGTGATCTCGGAAACAGAGATTTCATCCTTTTCTGAACAAATTGAAGCCTTCGTCCAATCGCTTTGGGATCTTGGCCTCGATGTGGGCCACAGCGTTCGCACACTTCAGGAATGCGCAAAGGCGGCGGCAAGCGACATTACTGTCGCGACCGCGCTGCTCGAAAGGCGTCAGCTTGCCGGCGCACCTGAACTCGATCAGCACATCGGCAACCTGTTCGCCTACGACGAGGTTTGGCCGCAGGCAAAGTTCTTTCGTGCCAAGGCCGATGAACAATCCAAGCGGCACAAATACTACGACAACGTCTCCTACGGTCTGCAACCGGATATCAAGTCTTCCCCCGGCGGATTGCGCGACGTGCAAACCATCACCTGGATCATGTTGCGCTACTTCGGCACACTCGGCCTTGAAAATGCCTACCGGCAGGGGTTTGCGACCGCGGACGAAGCCGAAGCCCTGAATGTGTCGCACCGCTTCCTCAAGCGCGTCCGCTGGGGACTCCATATGACGGTCGGTCGCAAGGAAGAGCGATTACTATTTGAGTATCAGCACGAACTGGCCTCCTTGTTCGGTTATCCGGGAGAAACGGTGAAGGAACAGATTGAATCCTTCATGCATGAATATTACCGACACGTTCAGAGGCTGGTTGGACTCAACGACCTGCTCCTGCAACAATTCGATGAAGCCATACTTCGTGTGCATGCCTCACCTGTCAAAAGGCCTGTCAATGATAGATTCGTGATCTGCGATGATTACCTCGAAGTCGCCCGGCCAAGCCTGTTCACAGAGCAACCCTGGGCGATGATGGAAATGTTCGTGGTGCTCGCGCACCGGCCAGATATTGGCGGCGTGCGCGCATCGACCATTCGTCTCATGCGCCAGGCAGTTGGGCAGGTCGACGATAGCTTTCGCAATGACCGGCGCGTGGCCTTTCTCTTTCTCGAGCTCTTGCGCGCGCCCTACACCCTCGTGTCACAACTCAATCGCATGCGACGTTATGGCTTGTTGCAACGCTACATCCCCGAATTCGGTGAGGTGGTCGGGCAGATGCAGCACGACCTATTTCATATTTATACCGTGGATGCACATACCCTACAGCTCATCCGTAACCTGCGGCGATTTCGCTATCGGTCAGCGCGTGAGAAGTTTCCCATCGCGGCGCATTGCTTCAAACGCCTCAGGCGCCCGGAACCACTGTACATCGCTGGGCTGTTTCACGATTTGGGCAAAGGCCGTGGCGGCGATCACTCTGAGCACGGGGCGCGGGACGTCGTGCGATTTTGCAAGCGCCTCGGTCTGTCCGATGAGCAGACAGAACTCGCCGAATGGTTGGTGCGCAATCACCTTGCCATGTCTCGAATCGCACAAGGTGAGGACTTGAGCGACCCTGAAGTCGTTCGCGCTTTCGCCCGGTTCGTGGATGATCGAACGCGGCTCGACTACCTGTATACCCTCACAGTCGCGGACATCACGGCTACCGATCCCTCGCTTTGGAACGGCTGGAGGGCGGCTCTCATGAGCCAGCTTTATACGGAAACGCGACGAATGCTTCGGCGCGGGTCTGAGGCGTCTCCGGGAAGGGCCGAGAAAGTACGACAAGCAAAAGAACTGGCGCTTGAGCGACTCGGCAAGAAGGGCATCAGTCAGGATATTGCGGAAACTCTGTGGGACGGACCACCAGACGAATTCTTTCTTTCTCATACGCCTCCCCAGATCGCCGAATTTACCGAACTACTTGCCGAACACCGGGATTCGAGCAATGCCCTCATCCTTGTGCAGGATCTTCCTCGGCAGCTTGAGGGCCAGGGCGCAACCCTGGTGTTCGTGGCTACGCAAGATAATCCAGAACTCATACTGCTCACCTTGGCAAGTCTCAGCCTCATGGGACTGTCCATCCATGCCGCCTGGATATCAGCCACCGCGGGCGGAAAATGCTTCGCAACCTATGTGGTTCTGGACCAAGAAACTGGGTACATCGGCCGAAACCCGGCGCGCTTCGCAGCCATCACCAAGGAGCTGACTGGCTCTCTCAATGAAAGCAGACACGCCAATCAGATCTCTGAAGCGGTGGGCAAGATTTCGGCACGCAGGATGCGAAGGGAACTCAAGTACTTCAAGGTGCCGGTCAAAGTTCGCTTTGAAAGCCTTGAAGAGCTCGATGTCTCAAGTCTGCACATCGAGTGCCGCGAACGGCCCGGCCTGCTCACGCTCATAGTGCGCGCGCTAGTGAATCAAAAGCTACGAATCAAGAACGCGAGGGTGTCCACCCTCGGTGAACGTGTCGAAGATACTTTCAACGTCACCCACGACGCGGGCACCCCGATCACGGATCTCGAAGAGCAAGCACAATTGGCGGAAGCTATTCGCGAGGAGCTCGTCGCGGCTGGATGTTAGAACCTATCGATTTTTCCCAGCCCTATGCTTCGAGGCGCTCGCCACTGTGCGCGGCCAACCTCGTCGCCACTTCGCAACCACTCGCAGCCGAAGCGGGAGTCTATGCGCTGCGGCGAGGCGGCAATGCGGTGGACGCGGCGCTGGCGGCAGCGGTCACACTCACGGTCGTGGAACCCTGCAGCAACGGTGTCGGCAGCGATGCCTTCGGAGTCGTCTGGGATGGAGCTGAGCTGGTCGGGTTCAACGCCTCGGGCAGAGCACCGAAAGCACTTAATTCGGGGCAATTCAGCGGCCTGCAACACATGCCCATGCTTGGATGGGACGCGGTCACCGTACCCGGTGCGGTGAGCGCCTGGGTGATGCTTTCTGATCGCTTCGGTCGTCTTCGGTTCGATGAATTGTTCGAGGCCGGCATTCATTACGCCCGAGAGGGCTTTCAGGTTGGCCCGGTCACCGCGCTTCGCTGGCAGGAGGCCGCGGAGCTCTATCGGGGATTCCCGGCGTTCGAAGAGCATTTCCTACCCGCACCGAGCGCAGGAGAAGTCTTTCGCCGGCCAGATTTGGCGAAGAGTCTGGAACTCATTGCGTTGAGCAAGGGAGAGGCCTTCTATCAGGGCGAACTCGCTGATGCCATGGACAGGGCTTCGCGCTTCGCGGGCGGCTGCTTGCGGCGATCGGATCTTGAAACGCACCAAGCGGATTGGGAAACACCCGTCAAGAGCGCGTACAGACACATTCACCTGCACGAAATACCGCCCAATGGACAGGGACTTGCCGCACAGATCGCGCTCGCAATTCTTGATCGATTCGAAGTGCCACCGCTTGATTCGGCGCAAGGGATTCACCTGCAGGCGGAGGCCATGAAAATCGCTATCCGCGCTTCGTTCGAGCATCTAGGCGATATAGAGCACATGCGCATTTCCCCGCAGGCACTGCTCGATGAGGCATCAATTGATCGCGCCGCACGGCGGATCAGCATGGACAAGGCGGCGCGAGAACCTGTCGCGCTACCAGCGAGCGCAGACACCGTCTACCTAGCCGCGGCAGACGAGAGCGGCATGATGGTGTCGTTTATACAGTCAAACTACATGGGATTCGGCTCTGGAATCGTTATCCCGGGCACCGGCATCAGCCTGCAGAATCGCGGCGCTGGATTCAGCCTGGCTGCCGGACATCCGAATCAGGTCGGACCAGGCAAGCGTCCCTTTCACACCATCATTCCCGGCTTCGTCACGGAAGCCGGCGAACCCCGACTCAGTTTCGGCGTCATGGGCGGTCATATGCAGCATCAGGGACACGTGCAAATGGTGACGCGCATATTCGATCACGGGCAGAATCCGCAAGCGGCAAGCGATGCGCCCAGATGGCATGTGTTCCCAGATTTCAGTCTAGGACTTGAGCAGGGAATCGAACCTACTGTCATCGAAGCGCTTGAGAAACGCGGTCACAATGTTCAATCGAATCTCGGTCCTGAACTCTTTGGCGGGGCGCAGTTGATTTTGCGCACCCATTCCGGTTATATCGCCGGCTCGGATCATCGCAAGGAAGGACAGGCGGTCGGCTACTGATGAGCGAGACAGTGATTGATACGGCGAACGAGATACAGCTCTTCGATATCGAAACCCTGAAGTTTCCCCACGCGACGCACAAGCGTCTACGCGATGAGGCACCTGTCTACTTTGCCCGCGAGCTTGGCCTGCACGTTGTGACCCGCTACGACCTGCTGCGCGAGGCCTTAAGAGACCCGGGAACCTATTCCAATCAATTTGGCGACTTTCTGCAGAAGCCGCAGCGTATTCGCTTTGAAGCGGCATCAGCGGAGACCCAACAGGCGATCAAGGACATCTATTCGCAGATGGTGGAAGAACCGCCCACCATGCTCACACTCGACCGTCCAGAACACACCGAGTATCGAAGCCTCGTCAATCAGCTCTTTACTGGATCCAGGATCAACAGCACTGAAGCCGCAGTGCAAAAGGTCATCGATGAGACCATCGACGCCGTTGGGGATGAGACCGCCATTGAATTTATTTCCAAGATAGCGTTTCCGATTCCGCTTACCATCATCGGAGACCGGCTTGGCATACCTCGAGAAGATAGGGAAGTGTTCGAACGAGGCGCCGGCATACTCGCCGATGGTCTTCGCCTCACTATGTACCATGACGCAGAATTCCTAGCGCGCAGCCAGCATGAACTGGAGATGCAGCGGCTCATGTTGCGGATCTTTGAAGAGCGGCGCAAGGAACCAAGAGAAGACATGATTTCGATCCTCGCGACTTCAAGACTTCAGGCGGAGGATCGTCCCTTAACGCAAGGCGAAGCCTCCAGCATCCTGCGCCAGTTCCTGGTGGCGGGTCACGAGACCACCACCAGTGCTTTTGGCTGGGGGATGCTCGCCTTGATCGAGCGTCCGGAGTTGCAGGATGCCCTTCGAGGAAACCCCCAGAGGATCAAAACTTTTGTGGAAGAGATCCTGCGTCGAGAGTCGCCCGTGCAGGGACTGCCACGACGTGTCACCAAGGATACCCAGCTTGGTGGCTACGACTTGCAGAAGGGAGACTTTGTCATGCTGCGCTATGGTGCCGCAAACCGAGATGAACGCATGTTCGAAAATCCCGATGAGGTTGTGCTCGATCGACCCAAGGCGGGCATGCAGATGGCCTTCGGCTCTGGCGTACACCACTGCATCGGCGCACCACTCGCCCGCCAGGAACTGAATCTTGGCTTCGCGTCAATACTGGAACGAATGAAAAACTTCCGCTTCGACCCAGACAAGCCTCCACCCGAACCCGAGCCAAGCTTCGTACTACGCAATCTCGCGCGTTTGCATGTGAGGTTTGATTGGTGAGCCCCGGTCGCGCGTAGCGCACTGCAAAGCACCACGAGGCGCTCAATAAACTTGTTGATGCCAACTCCTGCTGGGGACGGGCATGCCGTGCCGCAGAAGGATGCAGAAGGATATTGTGGCCGAACAACTGGAGACGGTGCAATATGTTGTTCAGAATTGACATGCATCAAGATTGCGTGCGGTGAATCCGTTTGAGTCAATATTGCGGACGCTGCGCCGCGACTAAAACTTCCACGCCTATCCACGCGCCGCAAGTAGGATTAG
>CAZNYE010000016.1:0-4446 GCA_964577185.1 uncultured Pseudomonadales bacterium
GTCAGAAGAGATTCTAGATGAATACCAGCGCCTTGGCTCTGGAACCGTCGGCGGCGTCAAGGATGCGCACAAGGAGGTGGAACTCGCGTTTCATCGCGAGCTTGTGGCCAACAATGGTGTCTCAGATGAGCGCATCCGACAATCGACAGTACGCTTCAAGCGTGCGTTTGAGGGACTTGACGAGCGACTCACCAGCACAGAGTACCTTCTGGGAGATGGCATCTCGCTGGTTGATATCGCTTGGTACATCTACGCCCGGCGCCTTTCTACCGCGCTCTATCCCCTGCATGCACAGCATCCACATCTTGGGCGTTGGTTTGACAACCTCGATGCGAGGCCTGAATTCAGCAGGGAAGTCGCCGAACCGCCGATGCTCGCCGAAATGAGGGCGGCCATGCACAAGGAGCAGGACGCGAACGGCACCACCCTGGTCAGTGTTGCCGGCTTGTAGACCGAACTCGCTACTTCTCCCCGAAACCCTATATGCGAGTCGCAGCTTCTCAACGTCCGCCTTGTCGGCTTGTGGACTGAAGGCGCTACAGCCCGTCGCGGCACTCGGCAGACAAGACCCGATCCAAGAATCTGGCAACGGTCTCCATATTCTCCCGGCTGTTGAAGCGCTGATCGACATGCAGGTAATCCTCGAATAGCACCAGTCTGCACGGGATGCCGAGGGCGTTCATTCGATTGTTGAATTCAACACTCTGTTCGACCGCGATGATCACATCCCTGGCGCCGTGCATGAGCAGGAACGGCACTGTCGTCTCGGGTGAAATGTAACCGCGCGGGCTGGCCGCGAGCGCGAGTTCAGGGTTCTTGCTGATCGACCCACCGAGTAGCCTTCCCAATGCACTTCGCGGGTTCTGCTTGTTCGCATCGCCGAGCAGCAATAGCACGTTGAACGAGAACCTGTGCCGGTGCAGGAAATTGTTTGGCGGATACCAAGCGACGCAGGCTTGTATGTTGCTTGAATACTCCATATTGCCGTAGGCATCGGAGTCGAATTCGGCGAGGCCATTGGTGGTGCCGAGAAAGCTCGCGAGGTGTCCGCCGGCAGAGCCGCCAAAGGCCACGAATCTCGCAGGGTCGAGTTGGTATTTTTCGGCATTCGCTCTCAACCAGCGAACCGCACCCTTGATCTCGTGTCCTTGTGTGGGCCACTTCGCAGTTCCCGACAGGGAATACTCGATGCTGGCGACGGCGTATCCCTTGCCGAGGAGATGAAAGGCGCCAGGCTCGATCAGCGTCTTGTCACCCATCAGGAAGCCGCCTCCGTGCAGGAACACGATCAGTGGATACGGTGCCTTGCCACATTCGGGAAGATAGAGATCGAGCGTTAGGTGCTTGCCGCCAGAGGCGGCGTATTTGAGGTCCTTGTGGGTCGGGGAAGACGGATTCGCGGGCCAGCCCCAGCGCTCCCTCAGCATGTTGCGCAAAGTCTTCGCGACCGGAATGTTATCCATGACGGCGCGAGACAGGACCGCGACACCCGCAGCCGCCATCAGCAGCAATAGGCTATTCAAGTTGTTCGCTTCATGCTTGGCGGCGCCGCTGCTCGCCGATGAACGGCAGCATCCGAATTAAGACCCCATCCTTGTCAATGAAGTGATGCTTGAGTGCGGCCAGTGCGTGCACGGCAAGCAGCGAAGCGATTGCCCAGAACCCCAATTTGTGCGCGACGAGCAGACCGTCGTACATCTCATCGGGGACAAGGTCGAATGCGCTGTAGTTGATGCCGTAGAGTCCCGCAACGAAATCCTGATTGGTTGTCGATGCCAGCAACAGACCGACGATCAATTGGTAGAAGATCGCCACGTAGAATGCGTGGTGGACAAATCGGGCGGCGACCTTCTGCACCCTTGGCATAGCTTCGGGCAGGGGAGCAAACCCTTTGCGCATCCGCCAGCCAAGCCTGACGAGCATGAGAATCAATGTCGTCGTCACAGCCAGTCCATGGTCGGCATACTCTTGGAGCTTCATGGATTCCGGCAAGTCCGACATGCCGTAGGAGAATATCAGCGAGCCTATGATTGTGACCGCCAGCAGCCAGTGCAAAAGGCGGTCCACGCCTCCGTAGGCATAGGTGTTTTTCATGTGGGATTCTCCTGTTTGCGGCCAGACCTCAGGCTGTGAGCGGTAGGCTTGCGAACCAGAGGCAGAAGTCCGTCCAGACTTGCGTGCGCCCAATCTGGATGCCAGCGGTTTGAATCAGCAGATATGCGCCCAAGAGTCCTCCAAATATAAGGCGTCCCTTGAGGTTGGCGCGATCATTGCGCAGCAGTGCGACAATGATCAGGTCGTAGATGATAAAGGTCGCCAATCCGGCGTACAGGGGCGATAAAAACGGCGGCAGATATATGAGCGCACGCGACAAGGCGGGTTCAATGAAAGGGATGACCGTGCATACCATGAAGCGTGCATGAAGCGCCGGGGTCTTGCGGTAGATGATGGCCATGCAATACACCACCGTCAATACCAGCATATCCTTTGCCGCGGCGAACACGGGCAAGCCGAGCGAAACGTCGAGTTCGATGGTGGCGGCACTGTCGATGCTGTTTGTCAGCCGGTCATGGATGATCCATACGACGGATAAAAGCAACATTGGCATCACCATATAGGAGAGCCGCCCGATAGTGCGGTGCCAGGCGCGTTTGCCCGAGCGTATCAGAAAAGGCTGGCTGATCAGTATGGCAATCCATACGACAACCACAAACGCGTGAAAATGCGTGTAGAAGCTAAAGGCTTTGCCGCCCGGAAGAAGCTGTGTGAAATAGGGCACGCCGAATCCCGCAAACGCGATGATCGGCAGCCCGAGGAAGTAGAATCCCGCATTGTCGAATTTGATGCGCTTGGATTTGAAGCTGCGAAAAAATCCTGCCATAGGGTATCCGCGATAGAACCGCGTCTGCACCGGGATGATTGCGGGCTGTATCCCCCGATGGCTCAGGGTTTATGATCACCGTTTGAGCGTACACGGAATATAACCCATCTTACTCTCTTGATGTGGGGGTGGCGCCCCGAGGAGCCTTCTATGAATAAGATCGGATTGAGGTATTTCGGACTGGGGGTGCTTGCATTTTTGTTGCCGAGCCTTGGCTGGTGGATGATTGCGCCGCAGGATCTTCACAAGGCGAATTTCGAACATGCGGTTCCCTACCTCTTTAACGAAGTCGTCGAGAGAACTCTGCACGAAAGCCGCTTTGGCAGCGAGATGGCGGCAAGCCAATCACCTCCGCGATCACAGCTTGCGCCCGAAATTCCATCGACTCCCCAGGAGAACGGCGAGGTCTCGCTGCCGGAAGGTTATGTCCTCGGTGCGCATGTCAGCGTCATGCAACGGGCCTCCTTTACCGACCATGAGGAAATCGAACCCGCGTCGAATCCGGAGTGGCTCGAACAAAGTGTCGGCATCAAGGCGATCCTCCAGCATCCGCTCGCACCGGGACGTGATCGAATATTCGCGGTGGTGCGCCTCGTATCAAGCGTTCCCACGGCTGCTACCCGCCAGGCGGTCACGGATCTCGGCGCAGGGATTGAAGGCACCTCCGGAGAGTTTCTGCGCGTACTCGTCGAGCCGAGACGAGAACTCTTACGCTCCATCGTTGAATTGCCGGGCGTGCTTGGATTGGGCATGCTGCCGAGGGCGCGCAAATTCGATCCGCATTTCGCACAGTCACTGCTTGCCACGTCGGCGAGCCAACACAGGGTTGTGTTTATCACTCTGATGGGCGAGGACTGGTCGGGCCAGTGGCGTCAGGCACTGACGGGTCTCGGCGTGACTGTGGGCGCGTACGATTCCGACCTTCGCACCTATACCGCCACCCTACCGCCGACGGCGCTCGAGGATGTTGCGGCGGCCGATTACGTCATGCGCATAGACCCCGTCACCAGGGTCACGGCGGCGCATGCCCAGTCCGTGCCGGTGATGGGAGCCGACGCGATGCGAACCTACAGTTTCGCCACGGAGTCGTTTTCGGGAATTGCAGGTCGCGGCATGGCCGTCGGCGTACTCGACACGGGCCTCAATGTTCGCCATAGCGATATTGGCCAGGGTCGCGCCAGCATATGCGGTGCAAATTTTATCGAGGGTGAAGAGGCGGATCTGTGGAATGATGCCGGCGAGCACGGCACGCATGTATTCGGGACGATCGCCGGGGCCGGGCGCGTTGACCCGTTCCGTGCTGGCATCGCGCCGAACCTAAGCCATCTGCGTTTTGGTAAGGTGTTGAGGGCTGAGGGCTGGGGAAGCACAGACGAAATTCGCCGCGGCATGAGCTACCTGTCGCGGGCTTCCGGTTGCGACGGGCCCGCGGGGGAGAACGCTCCGGTGTTGCCGATGATCGTCAACATGAGTCTTGCGAGTTCAGGCAGGGAATCGAGCGGACGCGCCATTGAAGAACGTAAACTCGATTCGGTTGTCTACGCCACAGGGCAACTCTACGTGGT
>CAZNYE010000017.1:0-3738 GCA_964577185.1 uncultured Pseudomonadales bacterium
CCAATAATTCATGCAGCGTCCGCTCAAAGTGACCGATCAACAATTCCTCCAAAACATCACTCGCCAACACATGCGTGGTGCGCAAGTCGCTCGAACTCTTTTCTTTTATGAGCATCCCGCGAGTCACCGCCAGCGATACCCGCTTTTCCTTGGTTCTGCTCGAGCCTGTGCGCATGGATTGACAGGCTTCACTCATGGTAAGCGGCTGACCCTTCCAGGAGCCGAGCAGGGAATGCACAAAGGCGTACCAATACTCTTCGGTGTGAAAGAGCTTCTTGAAGGTGGTGTTCCAGTCGTTGGTGTAATCCACCAAGAACTCCGCCCAGGGCAATAGATAGCGCGTATCCACCTCATCGCTGCTCTCTGAGATCCGCTCCAGAAATGGCTCCGGGCTTGAGGCGAGCAAACCCACCTCAGCAAGAAATTCAATCGCTTCCGTCAAGGTGTTTCGAAAGTGAATGCGACCCCCATGCAGCATTTCCTTGGTCGGCTCCAGATGCGTCCGGCGCAGGTCGGTCCCCTCCTTTGTCTTGAAGAGCAGGTGTTCGGTGATGAGCTTCTGGAGGCGGTTCTGGCGGGTCTTGGACGAACCGGTTTTCATGCAATCGCAGGCTTCGCTCACGCTCAGCGGAGTTTGCCGCCAGTGGGAGACGAGCGTGACCGTGAAGAGATACCAGTATTCCTGAGAGAAGTAGTCCTTTCCGATGTCGTCGAGCCAGCGCTGCCCGTAGTCATCCATGTAGGCAATCCACTTGAGGAGGGTCTCGCGGTCCGTATCGAAGTTGGGTTCCGGCCGTTAGTCTGGCTGGGGCATTGGTGCGCTATGGCCGGATTGGGTGGTGATTGGAGTTTACTATAGGGGTGAGCCCCGGTCCCGCAAAGCTCTGCTTTGCGGGACGCGGAGCACTGCTCCGCGAGGGGCGCAAGGGCTGACAGGAGGTCAGCCTTGGGCCCTCAGCGGAGCAAGAGTTTGCGGCAGGACGCCACCAGCGCCGAACCAATCGAAGTAGACGCACAGCTGAGATTAGTTTCCGTAGGGGCCGGGCATGCCCTTGTTCCACTGCTGATCCAGTTTGGACTATCCCGGCGCAAATTCCAGCTTGAGTGCCTCTGCGACCTGGGCAAGACGTTTGTCCGCCGTCCATAATCGAGTGCCGGGCCGAAGCATGGCGGAAGCAAGAAGATGCGCGTCGACGTAGCCGATTCCTCTGCCCGCAAGGCTCCGGCGGGAAATGAAAATCAGCACTTCCTCATGACCCGCCTGTGGGATTCCCGGAAGATTGTTCCAGAGTTCGAGCAATTGATCGCGATTGCGCAGGTTGCCACATGCCAGTTCACCGATCACCATTGGATGCATGCACACCCGGTGCTGTGTCAGCAGTTGATTGAGAGTCTCGTTGCCATGCCGCAGATGATCGATCCAGACCGAGGTATCGACAAGAATCATGTAGCGTCTGAGCCGGGTCTGCGTCTGGAAATCGGTTCGAGCCCGGACTCGCTCGCTCCTAAAGCAGCAAGGCGGCGGGCGCTTTCCCGTTCGATCAGGGCTTTCAGGCCCTCCCGCAGCAACGCAGATTTCTCCTGCACACCTGTCAACGTCACGGCTTGTTCAAACAAACGGTCATCTATGGTCAGGGTGGTTCGCATTTCGCAAATCCTGTGGCATCAAAGCTCGCATCAATTTACATCAAATCATATGCCTTAGCCAAATACAGAATCGCATGGGACACCGATGTCTCACCTCGACGGGTTGGTCCTGCGGGCTGGCCGCCTTAGCCAAATACAGAATCGCATGGGACACCGATGGCCGATGATTCGTTTCACGTAGGGAATTGGGCGTTGGCTAGTGACCGTATTGTGACGATGCGCTGGGTGTCGGTGGGCCGACCCCAAACAGGCGGCTTCAGAGCCTTGCCAGGAACTCCTCGCCGGTGCGACAGTCCAGGATCAGCCTGCCCAACTCCTCCATCCGACCGTTTTTGGTGAGCCTCGATATCTCGTCGGCGCAGCGTTCCGCCGTCGCATCTCCGAACTTCCACACTATTTGCTGCCGTAGCAGGCTTCGCTGGCCCTCGGCCATGCCTCTGGTGTGCCCAGTGGCCAAGCCTTCGACCAGTCCCGACCGCCTCGACTCCTCAAGTTCCCTCACCACGCCTTCGTTGATCATTTCAATACCCTCCCGCAGGGTTTGCAGTTGCCCGACATCCAGTTCGGAAAATCGTAACGGCGCCAGCACCCCCACCGCCAGGGTGAAGAAGTCCCGCCACAGGCCCGGATCCTCCTCCGAAAGCCACTCCTCGTCCAAGCGCATCGCCGCCAGCAGTTCGCCCGAGTCCCCGGCCGCTTCCATCCTGATCATCAACGACACCAGATTGCGGTCCGGCAGAGACGCAGCGGGCATCCTGCGCACGTCAATCAAAAGGTAGCACGAGGCGGCGAAATAGGTCAACAGTCCGGCGCGCTCCGCGAACGAGAGTTCGATCAGTGAGCGCGCCGCGGACCAGGGGTCGCGGCCGGTGTAGAACACCAGCGGCAGCACCGCCGGAATCCGCCCGCGCCGCTTCGGGCGCAGTCGGTTCTCGCAGTACATCACCGTCTGCATGGCCATCCGAACGGCCATGGCCCGGTCGACCGTGGACTGCGCTTCGATGATCAGCACCACCCGCGCGCCGTCCGCGAGCGTGAGGGACCAAGTGATGTCGGACTGGTGCAGGGCGAATCGCCCGTCCACGCGGTCGTCCGGGCCCTGGTGCAAGCTGTCGGGATCAAATTCCCGAAGGGGCCCTTCGGGCGCGAAGCCGCGCAGCAGGTCGGCCACAACTTCGGGATGCCCGAACAGGCGCTTCGCAGCGCGGTCGCGCCCTTGCGGTATCCGTGTTGTTCCGGTGTCGTTTGACATGCGTCCATCCTGCACCAAGTGAAAGCGGGCCGTTTGAGACATCTACCCGCCTTCTTGTAGGACATGCCTGTTTCTTTACGTAAGCATCTGACCATTGGAGCCGGGGAACCGGACTCGAATAACGCATGGTTCCACGGCAAGGCGGCTGTTTTCAGCAACGGAGGTGCGGGCGAGAAGTTACCCCAAGGCTGGTTATTCCCCTTGTGTGCGGGCACCGTCATTCGATTCGCAGCCCTCTCCAAGCAGGTAGCGTCAGCCACCGGTCGCTTAAGCAGGTCGTCGCCCAACCTTCAAATCCGTCTCCAGCAGCACCAACCTATCGTTGCCCCAGTAGAGCTCGTCGCCATACAAGAAAGTCGGCACACCGAACACACCGCGTGATTCCACATCCAAATCGCGCATCTCGTGCTCACGTGCCAGCTCGGGAGAATCGAGATCGGATTCGAAACGCGCCACGTCCAGACCCAATAACCGAGCCTCGGCAAGAACTTCATCGCACCCAATCTCCGTTCGATCATCAACGAAAACCAAGCGAAACAGCCGATGGGTCATCGCTTCGACCATATTCTGGCGACCTGCGGCCATGGCGGCCAGCACCGGCAACATCGGGTCGTAGCTGACTCGTCCGAACGGATCGTTGTAGGGCACTCCGTAGTAACGGGCCCAAGCTTCGGCATCGCGCTTGCGGTAGTCCTCGTCGTATTGTCCCCTAGCTCCCGGCTTGAACGGATCGTCCGCACGTCGACCTATCAGGGCGCGGCTGGATATCGCTTGCCAGCGGAACGCGGCGCCGGTCTCGCGCGCGATTCGCTCGATCTGGGTCGAGGCTAGGTAGGAGT
>CAZNYE010000018.1:0-4557 GCA_964577185.1 uncultured Pseudomonadales bacterium
TCCTGCTTCCGCTCTTCACGGGACAGTTTGAGGCCTACCATAATCTTCGTTACGACCCGTTTTGGCAGGCGTGTGAAGACCTAGGCGTGGTGGTTTGCTTTCATTCTGGCGCAGGCGCCATGGACGAGATCTTTGGAGAAGGATTTCCGATGAGCGATGTCTCCCAGTATCCAGGGGCAGTGGGCGTGTACGTGTCCGAGGTGTTCTTTCGAACCTATCGGCCACTGGTCGCCATGTTGTGGGGCGGCGTGTTCGAGCGCTTTCCAAAGTTGAAGTGCAGCGTCACCGAGACTGGCCAGGGTTGGCTGGTACCGCCGATGTTTCGCATGCTCGACCACATGTATTGCGACCAGCAGTTCAGCGCCAAGATGGGGGACTTTCGTAGCCACCTGTCAATGTCGCCCGTGGACTACTTTCGCCGCAACTGTGCGATAGGCGCGTCCTGCATGCCGAGAAGTGATGCGGACATGCGTCATGAGATTGGCATGCCGCAGATGATGTGGGGCAGCGACTATCCGCACCCGGAAGGCACCTGGCCCTTCACCGTCGAGCAGATGGTCGAGACTTTCAAGGGCCTCCCGGATGATGATATTGCCGACATGCTCGGACGCAACGCGATTGAGTTTTATAAGATGGATGGCGATGCTCTTGATGAAATCGCCGCTGAAGTTGGACCGGAGAAGAGTAGGTTCGAGTAAACCAGTCGCCGGTGCTAGGCTTACGCGGCTGATGTTGCCTATGGGGGGAGCAGGGCTCCGAGTGTTCCCAAGAGCCCTGCCAATATGACCAGGGTAAAGCCAAGAAGGTAGCCCAACAGGCTGCGCTGGAGGCTGTGCATAGTGTCCTTGAGCCCGTCAACGTCACTCTTGAGCCCGTCAACGTCACTTTTGAGCCCGTCAATGGAATCCTTGAGTCCGCCTACACTTTCCTTGAGTCCACCTACACTTTCCTTGAGTCCGCCTACACTTTCCTTAAGTTCGTCAATAGCGCCCTTTTGTTGGTCGAGGCGATTGTCCATCCTGTCGAGGCGCTGGTTAGTTTCTGACTTGTATTCGCTAAAGTCTTGTTTCCATTCGCGACGCAGTTCTGCGAGGCGTTCATCGAGCACCTTGGGTGTGACCGCAAAGGTCTTCATGGCCAGCGCGACGGATTGTATGAAGGCATCCGACTGGTCTCTGCCAAAGTTCGCGCTTTCGAGGGTTTCGGACATCTCTCGGATGGTTTCGACTTCTGCGTGCATGAGTATACCCGTGTTTGTAAAGTAAGTTGAGGATGAATATCAAACATGAATTCAGTTATGCACGTTGCAGAGATTGTCCCGAAGTCTTGTGAGCATTTGTCGCTTCGTGTGCCTATTCGTGATAACACAGGGTCTTTAAGGGAGAAAACGCTGAGGAAGAGTGAAAAAACTGTGGTTCCTCGGCGCACAGAGGCAAGTGTTCAACGGAATTTCGTACACTATCAAGCACACCGCTGCAGAAAGGGGACTTCATAGATGGCCACCACCGAAGAATATGAACTCGGCCCTTTCACCTTTCCGCGTGGCTGGTTCATGATCGCTGACCTTGAGGAGGTGACGGACGAAGTCTTGCCCCTTCGCTTCTTTGCAAACGAGTTTGCGCTCTATCGCGGAAAGAGTGGTGGACTGGTCCTACTCGACGCCATTTGCCCGCACATGGGCACCAACATCGCTCGAAACACGACTTCCTATGTGGTGCTCGATGGTCAGGTGGAGGGAGACTCCGTGAGATGTCCCTACCACGGGTGGAGATACGGCCCGGATGGCAAGTGCGACGATATTCCCTACCATGACGGACCCATTCCGGCGAGGGCCTGTCTCCGGTCGTGGCACGTCGAGGAGCGTTACGGTTGCGTGTGGATGTGGCATGACCCGGAAGGGGGAGAACCGGATTACGACCTGCCGTCGATGCCTGAATGGGACGATCCCGCTTGGGTGCATTGGACCATCGATCACATGGGTGAGATTGACTCGCACCCTCAGGAAGTGCTGGACAACATGGCGGACTCGCCGCACTTGGGTCCCATTCACGGCTCGACCCTTGAGTACTTTGAGAATGAAGTTCGTGACCATGTGGTTATCCAAAGACAGGGTGGGGGACACAAGACCTTGGCGGCCGACAACACATTGTTGGAAACCGATACTTTCTATACCGGCCCCGGCATTTTGCTGTCGAGACTCACGGGTTTCTACGATGCGCTCATGCTCATCTCGCATACGCCTGTCGAGGATGGTCGCATCAAGGTCTGGCACGGTCTACAGGTCAAGAGTGAACATCCGGTAGCGACGGAAGCGGATGTGGCCCAAGCACGCGAGTTCCAAGAATCGAGCCGTCTGGCATTCTTGCAGGACTTTGAGGTCTGGGAATCCAAGGCGCCAGTACTGAAGATCATGCAGATCAAGAGCGACGGACCGTTCAATAAGGTGCGTGAGTGGTATCGGCAGTTCTACAACCCGCGCGAGCAACTCGCGGACCGTCAAGCCAGGGCAAACGGAATCTATCACACGTCTTGGCTGAAACCTGCGCCCCAGGCGGTCGTCGCCCGCGGTCGCTATTGATGCACCTCGCCTTCATCTCTATGAACACACCCAGCGGCCCGCATCGGGCGACGCTGGCAAGGGTGTTGGAGGAACGAGGTTTCGAGTCTCTCTGGTACAGGGAACACAGTCACATTCCTTGTTCGAGAAAATCTCCCCAATAGAGGACAGTTCATATGGGAACATACGTGGTGACGGGTGCCGCGAGCGGTATTGGCAAGGCGATCAAGTTAGCGCTTGAATCTGATGGGCACCAAGTGCTTGCTGTGGATCTCAAGGAAGGCGATATTTGTGCCGACCTCTCCAGTAGAGATCAAGTGGAGTCGGTATTAGAGGAGATTCTCCGTCGCGCTCCTGAGGGTATTGATGGATTGGTGCCTTGCGCGGGCGCAGGCGCGGAGAACCCCAACAAAGAGTTGATTCCTTTGGTGAATTACTTCGCTGTGGTGGACACGGTTGAAGGATTGATGCCCGCACTCGAGAAACGTCGCGGAGCGGTGGTGCTGATGTGTTCGAATTCGGCGACCATGATGCCCCACCCAGAAGACTATGTGCAGGCCCTGCTTGAGGGCGACCGCGACAAGGCGCTGGGCTTTGCCGAGACCATGCCCGGGTTTCAGCTCTATGGAGGTGGAAAGCTTGCTCTGGGTCATTGGATGCGCCGCAGGTGCCTTGCGGCGGCGAGCGCCGGGGTTCGCTTGAACGCCCTGGCGCCGGGGTATACGGACACGGCCATGACCGCGGCGGGCATGAAGGATCCAGAAATCGGGCCCGCCATGGAGGAGTTCAAGAAGAGTATTCCCATAGGCAGAGGCGGAAAGCCGGAAGACCAAGCGAATGCGGCGCTCTTCCTGCTTTCGGACAAGGCTGCCTACATCGCCGGAGCTGTCTTGTTTGTAGATGGTGCGCATGACGCCATGTTTAGGCCGGACAGCTTCTAGTCATGAAGGTCCTTCTATATGCCCTTGCCGCAGTCGCGGCACTTGTATTGGTGCTGTATTTCGCGCTGTTCTTCAATCCCCAGGACGAGAAGCAACAGGCGCTCAATGCGGCTTGGCAGCAGTTCTCCGTGGAGATTGGAGAGCTCGGCGAACTTGTCGAAAACGCGCCCTTCAACGAGGACGAACAAACGTCCGCCGAGGGCTACAGGCACATGGCCCGCTTTCTTGCCTCCTTCCTCGCCAACCAGACCGATTTTCGGGATCCGAACTATCCACAGTTCTCCCGCTTTCCCAATATTGTCGCTCGTATAGGCTGGGACAATCCCGATAATCCCTATCTCTCGTTCCCGGTGCGTGGCGACCACACCTATCGTCTGCGCGGCAATCTGACCAGCTTCGATCTTGTGACCATCAACGTCTACAGTGGCATGTTGGGGCTCACTCGCATATCGGAGCTTCGCACAGTATCGAGTCTTGCTTCCGATGAGCTTGAAGTCGACGAGAGTGGCGACTTTGTCTTGACCCTGAGCCCCGAGCCGGCAGATGGCAACTGGCTGAAATTGGATTCGGACGCATATATCGTAATCGTGCGGCGCTTGGTTTCCGACTGGCAAGAGACAGATGAGGGACGCTGGGAAGTGCTCAATCTGACGACGCTCGGTCAAGGGTCTCCCGTCCCAGATGCCGGGTCGGTGAAACAGATGCTGAGTAATGCAGCCAAACAGACACGAACCTTACGGGAAATGCTCACGGTCGCGCATCGATTGAGCTTTCAACTGGCAGTCAGTCCCAACGAGATCTCCGAACCCGCGCCGGGCGATCCAAATTTACCAATGGCGGATCCCTTCCAAGCCAGCTCCAGAGGCTACTTTAATTTGGCGGCTGATGAGGCCCTGATCGTGGAAGCACCGGTTCCGAATTGTCGATACACCAACATTCAACTCGCCAATCCATGGATGGAATCGCTCGACTATGCCAGCCATCAATCCAGTCTGAATCATGCGACCGCTCATGTGAATACTGATAACCGCGTTCGTTACGTGATCAGTGGACAAGACC
>CAZNYE010000019.1:0-3039 GCA_964577185.1 uncultured Pseudomonadales bacterium
CGTGATTGGTTTTTTGCGCGATGTGGGCAAGCACTTCTCGGTCAATGCCATGCTGCAAAAGGAGTCGGTTCGGGCGCGTCTTCTGCGTGAAGGTGAAGGTATCTCGTTTACCGAGTTCAGCTACATGCTGCTGCAGGCATATGACTTTCTGGAACTTGCCAAACGTCACGACTGCGGGCTTCAGATTGGTGGCAATGACCAGTGGGGCAACATTACCCTCGGCGTGGATTTGGTCAGACGCGCGTTGGGAAGACAAGCATTCGCGCTCACCATGCCTCTCTTGACCCGTTCCGATGGCCGGAAATTCGGGAAAACCGAGGCCGGGGCGGTTTGGCTTGATCCCGGTCTCACGTCGCCATACAACTTTTATCAGTACTGGACCAACACCGCCGATGCGGACGTCATTGGTTACCTGCAGGCTTTTACCTTCCTTGAATCACGGCAATTGGCTGAAATCGAACAGGAACTGCGCGAGCATCCCGAGCGCAGGCTCGCTCAGCGCAGGTTGGCCGCGGAAGTCACGCGGCTGGTACATGGCGACCAGGGCCTTGCTTCGGCGGAGCGTATCACCAACGCGCTCTTTCATCAGTCCCTCGGGGATTTAACGGAGTCCGATTGTGAGCAGCTTAGTCTCGATGGCATGGCGTTTGTGGAAGCTCCGTCCAATGCGGTTTCGCTTGCCGATGCGCTTATGCTCACCGGACTTGCAAAGTCAAAGGGAGAGGCGCGGCGGCAGGTCGCTGCGGGAGGCATCAGCGTGAACGGCTTGCCGTTCGAGGATGCGCTTGCAGACCTCAATTCGAGCACCGCCATGTTCGGGCGCTACCATCTCTTGAGGCGTGGCAAGAAGACCTGGGGCATGTTGCGCCTTTCGAGCGTCTCGTGAGGGCCGTTAATAGAGGGGGATTTCCACGACTTCGTCATAGAAGCCGGCGAGCCTGAGTTGAACGGTCACAGGCGCGTCACTCAAATTGAGCCAGTACCAGCCATGTTGTCCGTCATAGGGCGCGAGTATCGCGCCTTGGTCAGTTTGCCCTTCGCCCTCCCTGTAGCGGGTAAAGAAGTCTGGGTCGGCGTCCGGCGGATGGGCATGGAAGTCATAGTAGACATCGCCCTCAAGCGCGTTCCATTCGTACACCAGTGCATCGCCCTGGTTCATCAAGGCCTTGTATTCGACCGCGCCATCCACGCCAAGCTCGATGGTGATTGTTTCGCTCGTAAAGAGCCTATCCGAGGCGATGAAGTTCTCGCCGTCCACGGCCGGCACGGCCCTCCCGAATTCGTCGAACGCGGGTTCGAAGGCCGAATCGTTGAGCAGCCGGAAGACCACCAACTCGTCTTCCTCTCCGATGGTGACGGCGGCAGCTTGCGGGACGGCTTCTTCCTCCGAGAGCTGACGAGTGCCGAGCGCAAACAAGATGCCGACGATCAGTGCCGCCAAGCAAAGAAACCAGAGTGTGCTTGAATTCATGCCATTATTCTCCTTGGTGAGCGGTCGGACATTTCAGTGGTTCTCATGGTGGCTGCGAACGCCCTCGTCACGAACACCCGGACGTGGATTGCACAAACATGTAGCTGAACGGCTGTGCCATTGTGCGCCTGACACGGGAGTCCGCGCCCATCATGAAAACTGCCCGACAAACCCACCGATCTGGTAGGTGATGAGCGCCGCGCCGGCCGCGACCAAGCCGACATTTATCCCCGTTGCGAGGCGTGGGCGCTCGCGCAGCACGGAAAATCTGCGCAGCACGAGCACAATCACCAGAAGTGCGCTGAATTGGCCGACCTCCACGCCCACATTAAAGGAGATCAGATTGGCCAGCAGCCCCTCTTCGGCGAGGCCTAGGTCCTGCAACTTGGCGGCCAGTCCCAGACCATGGAAGAGGCCGAACACAAACACGGCCATCATTTCGTTGGGCCGCTCGCCGAACAAGCGTTCAAAGCCCCTCAGATTGTCGAATCCCTTGTAAACCACCGAAAGGCCTATGACCGCATCCACGAGGTAGGGACTGATGTTCCAGCCCGCCAACACACCCGTGATCAGCGTGATGCTGTGGCCGAGGGCGAACATGCTCACCAAAAGCGCGACTTCGCGAATTCGGGACAGGTAGAAGATCACTCCCAACAGGAACAAGAGGTGGTCATATCCGGTGACCATGTGTTTGGCCCCCAGTTCAAGATACAGCCCGAGCCGCATGCCGGCCTCTTGGGAGATACGCGCCGCATCTGTGGGACTGACATCATGTGCGAAGGCTGAAGCGCACAGCAGCAATGGCAGCAATAACAGCCACGGCGCCGGCCGCATTACAAGCAATTCACGTAGGGTTGAATGTGCTCACTCCACCCGGCTTCGTCAGTGCTGGCCAGTTTGTCAAGATCGCCAACATCGGACGATGGGTCGTCCACCCATTCGCGGAGAGTTGGGCCGCCGTTGATGAGGTCGATGGGCAGCTTGCCCTCTCCATACTCATATGGAAAATCACGCCAGATCCGGTATTCCGGATATAGCTGACGAATGGCCTTGAAAGCGAGCGCAACAAGGCGCCAGGGCTTGAAGGCGAAGTGATCGTAGTCCCTGCCGTCGGGATGGATTTGAAGGCCGTGGCACAGTGCGCCGACATGCTTATGGAAGGTCGGCTCGAACCAGCACTCACGCAATCGGCATCCTTGCAACCATGTCGGTGCCATGTCATGCATCCTGCTCAGTATCGAACGAGCATCAATGTCGGGGGCACCAAGGAGTTCCAGCGGACGTGTGGTGCCGCGACCTTCCGAGAGGGTCGTGCCTTCGAGCATGACCGTCCCCGCGTAGGCGCGCGCCATCGACAGGGTCGGCGCGTTGGGGCTCGGATTCACCCAGCATCGATCCGCAACCGGCCAGCCATAACCCGGCGCCTTCGCTGGTTCCCAACCGTCCATCGCAATGACGGAAAAATCGACATCCAATCCGTACTGGTCGACAAACCACCGCCCCATCTCACCGAGGGTCAGGCCGTGTCGCATGGGCATGGAGCCGGCTCCGACAAAACTCTCCCATCC
>CAZNYE010000020.1:0-6124 GCA_964577185.1 uncultured Pseudomonadales bacterium
GTGAAGTGCGCGGAATAGCGCACCCCCTTCATGAATCCGCGTCCACTGCCTGCGATTCGCATGCCTTCGCGGATACCCTTCAATCGACCCTTCTGCGCCTTCATGACCTTGCCAAGCGTTTGCACGTCTTCGAGTAGGGATGCGCGCTTCATGCGCTGCGCCTGCAATGTCGGATCGAACCCGAAGCAGGCCTCCGCGAGCGCTTGACGAGAGACCTCCGACATGGCCTCGATCATTCCCGCATGGTCGTCGAATTCAAAGCTTGAGAATGCCTTCCCGGGCTGAACCGGCAAGAGTTGAAGCGTGGCGGTCGCCTTGATGCCGAGCGCACCGGTATCGCTGGTAAACAGACCGGTGAGGTCTGGCCCATGGTGGCGAAAGAAGGGGGAACCGCCCGATTTCGCATTGGCACCGGTCGACAGGATTTCTCCGTTCGCCAAGACCAGGTCAAAGCTCAGCACCGAGTCGGCGGATGCGCCATGACGGCCACTGCCCCAAAAGATGCTGTTCTGCGACAGGCCGCCACCAATACTCGCCTTGAGGCCCGACAATGTGCCCCAAAAGGGTGTGCGCAGGCCCAAGGGTTCAAGCATTTCATGAAGTTGGTGCCAGGTGCATCCCACCTCGGCGGTCACATACATGTCTTGACGGTTGACTTCGAGCACCCGGTTCATGGCGGAAGTGTCGACACACAGCACGCGGTCTTTCTGACAGACATAGCCGCTGCTATAGGACATGCCGCCGCCGCGCGGCACGAGGTAAAGGTCGTTCTGGACAGCGAACCGGACCGCTCGAGCCAGGGACTCGGTGTCCTTAGGGCGTGCGACCAACGCGGGAGGGTGCGCATCGCCTGAGACATCTTGGCCGAATAGCGCAAGTGATGCCGAGTCGTCCAGTACTGCTTCGCCACCTATGCGCTCGCGCAGTTCGGATGCGAGATCCTGACCGGGAGAGGTCTTGCTGTCCGAAGCGGCCTCGGAAAAGGACATGGCTCGGTCTTTGAGCGAAGGAATACCAGTATAAGCCGCAAAGAGTTGCTATTGACATATCAATATGCTTTGATCATCTTCCCGCCACATCTGCAACAGGTCGCTCATGCCGGTGATGGAAACTTCCAACTTGACACCACGCGAATACTGGCGAGAGGTGAAATCGAACCCCAATCGGGCCAAATTCGGCTTTGGCGAGAAGGCGGCGCTGATCAACATTGACCTGCAGCGCGCCTATACGGACGTAGAGACCTTTCCAACCGCCTATCAAACCCACGCCAATCAGATTGAGTACATCAACCGCCTTTCGAAACTCGCGCGGGACAAGCAGATGCCGGTCATTTGGACCTACGTGGCCTTCACGGACAATGCCGATGACGCTGGTGTCTGGGGAACGCGCACCAACACGGAAAACTCGCTTCAGAACATCAAGGAGCTATCTGCCCGCAGCGAACTTGACCCACGTCTGCACGTAGACCCAACGCGCGATGCGGTGATCAACAAGCGCATGGCCAGCGTTTTTCATGACACCCACATTGCCTCACTGCTGGTCTGGCATAAGGTGGACACAGTGATTTTGACGGGAGGCAGCACCTCTGGCTGTGTGCGCGCATCCGCTGTAGGCTCACTGTCGCACGGCTATAGAACCATCGTTCCGGAAGAGTGTGTCGCGGACAAGCACGAGATTCCACACTTCTCAAATCTTTGCGACATGATGCTCAAGTATGCGGATGTGGAGCCTTATGAAGTGGTCAAGTCTTGGTTTGAGAATCATCCAGGCGCTGCACCCATTCGCGATGCCCGCGGCCTAGCCTTCTAGCGCAATGCTCGAATCGCTTGATCGATACGATTTCTCACTCTGGGACGAGCGCGCGGCAATTCGCTGGCCGGGTGGCGCGCGCGTCGCCTTGTGGGTGGCTCCAAACATAGAGTTTTACGAACTCAATCCTGAACCAAATCCCCAACGCCGCGCTTGGCCGCGTCCATTGCCGGATGTTCAAGGCTATGCGACACGCGACTACGGCAATCGTGTGGGACACATGCGCATGATGCAGCTATTGGATCGCTACGGTGTGCGAGGATCCATCAGCCTGTCGACCGCGCTCTGCGAACATCATCCAGAAATCATCGAGCTTTGCCTTGAACGCAACTGGGAATTCTTCAGCCACGGCATCTACAACACGCGCTACACCTATGGCATGGATGAAGATCAGGAACGCCAGATGATCGAAGATTCGGTGCACACCATTCGCAAGCACACCGGACAGAACTGCAAGGGCTATCTCGCTCCCGCGCTCACCCACACCGCGCGCACGCTTGACCTCTTTGCCGAAGCCGGCGGCATCTACACCTGCGATCTTTTTCATGACGACCAGCCTACGCGCATACGAGTACGAAGCGGCGAGCCCTTCGTGTCCGTGCCCTACTCGCTTGAACTCAATGACACCATCGCCTATGTGGTCAATAAGGTCGAGCCGCGCAGATACGGTGCCATGATCAAGGCGGCCTTCGACCGTTTGTACATGGAAGGAGAAGCGTCCGGAACCGTTATCTGCGTTCCCTTGCATGCATACCAGGTGAGCCATCCTCACCGCATTGCGGCTTTCGAAGAGGCGCTGGCCTATATCACATCGCATAAGGACATATGGGTCACCACGGGCCGCGAGATCGCTGAGTATTACATCGAACACCACTTATCGAGCGCGCTTGATGCCGCCTCAGATCATTCACAGAAAGGACGCGATCATGCCTCTTGATCCGTCCTATCTCGAATACGCCGAACGCCACTACGGCATGGACCACGGGCGATACGAATGGTCCATGCTCAGCGAACGTCCCCCTATCGCCTGGCCCGAGGAGGCATCACTCGCCGTTTGGGTCAATGTGGCCGTGCAGTTCTTTCCCTTGAATCAGCGCGGCAGGCCCTTCGCGCCGCCAGGCGGCATGTCCACGCCCTACCCCGACCTCAGGCACTACACGCTGCGTGACTATGGCAACCGGGTGGGCATCGTTCGCTGCCTCAATGCCTTGGACAGATACGGGCTGGTGCCGACCTTTTCGGTGAACGCGACCATCGCCGATCTCTACCCTCGACTACTCGACCGCCTTTGTCAGCGGCAAAACGAAATACTCTGCCATTCCTGGCACATGGATAGCCTGCATCATGGCGGACTCTCAGAGGAAGAAGAGTCCCTGTTGATTGAACGCTCGCTCAATCGCTTGCGAGAATTCACGGATCAGCCGATCACCGGATGGTTGAGCCCAGGCGGATCTCAGAGCGCGAACACGCCCGACTTGCTGGCAAGCCAAGGCATTGAGTACATGGGCGATTGGATGAACGATGAACTGCCCTATCCTTTTAACACCTCTTCTGGCGAGCTGGTGGCACTGCCGCTCTCCCTCGAACTTGACGATCACTTCATCATTGGCGTCAACCTGCACTCTGAATGGGAGTATGCCGATCAGATCAAGGACGCTTGCGACTATCTCTTGGATGAGGCCCGGAAGACCGGAGGTGGCCGGCTTCTCGCGCTTTCCATCCATCCCTGGCTCATGGGGCAGCCGCATAGGATCGGAGCCATGGAATCAGTGCTTGAGCACATCGCCAATCAAAAGGGAATCTGGTCGGCCTCGGCTTCTGAGATCGTGAAGGCTTGGCAGGCTTCGGTGGGCAAAATCGCTTGAATGCGAAGCATGTGTTCGATAAAGTTTGGGGCAACAAGAGCTGATGGTGGCGCAGAAAAATGCGCGGACGATTCCTCATCCACTCACAGGCTCCGACAGCCGGCGCGCAGCCTGAATAACCTGATCGGCAGGTCGAGCCTGTTGGTCCGGAAGCAGTGCTCGACCTCCCAGAGGCCATGGTACTGCCGCAGCAGATCCTCCGGCCCCAGGTCGCCGTTGCCGTGCGCCAGAATCGAGCGGATGCCGTCCCAGTGCGCGTTCCCGGTCGCGGGCGTCCTTGCGCGCCCGCTTCGTCCATGCGAAGCGCGGGCGCGGGGCCATGGATGACATCGGCATCATCGCGCGATACCGCGGCGTGCTGGTGCGCGACCGCTGGGCCAGCCACCTCGCCGCCATCCGGATCGCTCTCAACGGCAACGCCGCCTCATTCGTAAAACCACCACCCCACACCTCTCCCGACCTTCCCATTCAGACGGCACCGTCCGAGCAGTTGCGATTGGACATTGTGTGAATCCTAAGTACTCGCGTCCAAGGCCGCGAGTACTTCCTCCACGCGACCCGATACCACGCGCGCGCGTTCGCTCGCGAAGTCTTCACCATCCACTTCCGCAAGCGCTTCGAGAAAAAACGAAAGGCGTTCGTGTAGATAGTTGTACTCCCCTTGTGCAAGGAATAGTCCGGCGTTTTCGAGCGCCCATACCCGCTGCCACACGCTGCCGATCAAGAACGCGACAGATTCGATGAAGATCGGCCGATCCCCCATCTTCAGACCCAAGCGCGCCCGCAGCACATAGGCATCTGTCGTCGGCAATAGAGCAATTGAACGATCAACCAAGCGCAGTGCTTCGCGGGCGAATTCGCCGTCCGCATCACGCGCTCTGAACCGCCATTCGGCCCGAAGCTGCGCCGCCTGCGGAGACCAGAAATCATTCGTGTGCACTTCTTGAAGCGCTTCATCCATCGCGTGCAACTGCGCCCAGTCCTGTTGACCGAGGGCACGCCACCCGCGAAGCACGGTTCTGAGTCGACTCGAAGGTGAAAGGAATTGACAGAATGCATCCAACTCTATGGCGCCATTCGCAACTTCATGAAGTCGTTCCACGATCAGTAAGAAATGCGCCTGCTCATAGAGGACATCACTTGGATCAATACTCACCAGCAGTGAATTGCCAAGTTGGAAACGCCCTTCGTGGCGGTGCAGCAATGCCTGCAGCAACTGCCTCAAACTGTGTTTGCGGATGGTCTCCAGGAGCCGCGTGACGCGGGCAACCTGACCGTCCCGAAGCAGGCGCCACACCAGCTGAGCGTAGTCAGTATCATCTAGTTCTCGTCTCAGCCAACTCGTCGGATCAAGCAAGGGATCGAGCGGCGCCGTGATCTCAGTCAGCGCTGGAAGGTCGAGGCCCGTGGCACCCACCACCGCATCCATGGCCATGCGATTATCATCGTCCGTGATCAGGGCAGCACCGGCAGCGAAGGCGCGCACACCCTTCTCGTCCAAGAGAAGCCTCGCCATCACATCGGTAGGGCCATGTATGGTGTTGCCTGAGAATTCCTCCATCGCATCGAGTATCGGTCTGCCATCGCGGCCAATTCGGGCTTCCAGGTCAAGCGGGCCATCGGAAGCCAGAAAGTGCAATGCGAGCGCCGAAGGCTGATAGACCCGCACATTCCGAAATTCGCTTAAGAGCGTAGCGGCGAGGGAGCGCAGCAGGGACTCGTCCACGAGTTCGGCGTTCATCCATTGCACCAAGACGCCATCTTCAGTCAGCCGGCTCTTGGCAAGCGCGAAGAACTCGCGAGAGAAAAGGTGGGATGCTCCAGGCGTCCAGGGATGAGAGGGCTGGGAAACAATTGCGTCGTATTGACGAACCTGCAGGAGACAGAGCGCGGCCACGAATCCAATTGCAATATTGAGCAGGACAGCCAGCCTTGCAGTTCCCGCGAACCCGAAGGCAGGAATCACCACAAAGGCCGCGGACAAGGCACCCAGAATCGAGCCAGCGGTATTCCACACGTAGACGACCGCGCTCGAGGTACCAGCGTCTTCCGGACCACGCGCATGCGCGCGCACCGCGAGCGGCCAGCTTGCGCCTATGAACAGCGTCGATGGTAGGATCACCACGAAGGCCAGCAGGGACAGCGTCGCCGACGAGGGCCGCCAGACTTCCAGACGGGAGTACACCAAGACCGAAGCAAGGGCGATACCCAGCTGGCATACGGAAAACGCCAGCAGTGCCTGCCTGGGCCGCCTCGAAACACCACCCGCCATGGCGGAGCCCAAGGCGATACCGGTCAAGAACGCCGCCAGCATGGTCGCGAAAGCGTAGACACTACTTCCGATCACATGGCTCAGCATGCGCGTCCAGAGCACTTCATAGACGAACGAGACAAATCCCGACGCGGCGATCTACGGAAGCACCAGCTTCATTCCGAGGCTCCGCTGAGAC
>CAZNYE010000021.1:0-12612 GCA_964577185.1 uncultured Pseudomonadales bacterium
TAGTTGCACACCTCTCGGTGCGCCGATGGTGAGCGAGACATTCTCCACTTCGCTTTCGTGGTCATCGTCGTCAATTGCCCGAACCGTGAAGGAAGCACTCTTGGACGCACCCGCCCCGCCCGTGAAAATCACTTCCGGGGCGCTGCCCAGCTTGGCGTAGCGCACACCCGCAGGCAGGGTTTCCGGCGCTTTCAACACGTAATCGCTGCCGAGCGATGCCGCGCCGCCGGTCGCCAGCGATACTGTCAGTATTTCAGGTGCCGCCAGCGGGCGTCCAATGTCGATGGTGACCAGTTTCGAGCCGCCGTCCTCGGCGAGGTCGCCCGCGGGCGCCGACAGGGTCACACGCGTCGCGTCGTTGTCATGCACCTCAACAGATGCCGAACCGGCGCCATCGGGCACGTCATAGCCCGTTCCGGCCACAATCGACACCGTCACCCTACCGTTCACTTCGTCAAGGCGGTCGGCGAGCGTTCTGACCTTGAACTCGGACGTGGATTCCCCGGCCTTGAAGGCGATGGATGCCCCTCCAAGGGTGTGGCGGGAAACATAGTCGCCTTCCTGTGACACCGCGAGCGACACATCAAACGCCCTTCCCGCGGCAGGACTGAGGGAGAGTGTAAAGACTGCGGCGCGGCCTTCCGCGACCGCCTCGCCGCCGCTGATCGAAACAGTGTGGAGCGTCTCTTCGTCGTCCAGAATGCGAAAGTCCACATTGCCCGAGGCCGACGCTCCGCCGCTCAAGTTCATGTGTGCGAGCGTGCCGATGCCGAGCGCGATGCTCTCCCCGGTGCCTTCGTCCAACTCGTCGTCGAGCGCCGAAACAGTCAGGGTCGCCGTCGCGGACGCGCCCGCCCCGCCCGTGAAGATCACTTCCGGGGCGCTGCCGAGCTTGGCGTAGCGCACACCCGCAAGCGGGGATTCCGGCGCTATCAGCACGTAATCGCTACCGAGCGATGCCGCGCCGCCGGTCACCAGTGGCACGGTCAGCACCTCCGGTGCGGCGAGCGCGCGCCCCAGGGTAAGGGTGAGCTGCTTCGAGCCGCCGGCCTCGACAATATCGCCGGCGAGTGCCGACAGCGCCACGGAGGTCTCCTCGTCGTCAAGAATGGCGAGACTCGCGGCATTGTTCGGTGCGCCTGCCACCCGGTAACCCGCATCCGGGGTCAGCGTCAGCGTGATTTCGCCGTTCGGCGCATCGCGTGCATCGTTTCGCGTTGGCACAGATATGTTCGCACGGGTCTCGCCAGCGGCCAGCACAAGTTTGCGGTCGCCGATTTCGTCCGCATCCACGTAGCCGCCCCGCTGCGAGACGGTAAAGTTCAATGTCAGATCTTTAGTTGGCGCAACGTTTGCCGAAAAGCTGAATTCGGCCGCCGCGCCTTCGCCCGGGCTCGCGCCCGCGACCACACTGATGCGCGGCGTGTCGTCATCGTCGTCAAGGATGCGTATCGAGGCTCTGCCACGGGCAACGGTCACGCCGCCGCTCAGATTGGTCGCCGACGGTATGCCCAGATTCATACTGACCTCACGTTCTTCGGTATCCGAGTTGGCCATTGCGGTCAATTCAAGACTGGCCGAACCTGGGCTCGGGCCGGTGAAGACGATGGCCGGATTCTGCGCGCTGTATGGACTCGAAGTGCGCATGGACACGCCTGCCTCGGATTCTAGCGCCAAGCTGTAGTGTGTCGTTGCTTCGCCTCCGGAGACCATCAGCGGCACGATGAGCGCCTCGCCGAGAACAAGTCGCCTGCCAATGCCGACCGACACCGTCGAAGCGCCCCCGTCCTCATCGACTTCCCTGTCCTCGAACTGGTTCAACACGACTCTCGTCGGATCGTCGTCCTCAATAGTCAACGTCGCCCGGTCGCCGCCGGAGCGAATAGACGCGCCGCTCGGCAAGGGATTGGCCGGATCCTCGGAAATGGTTACGACAATGCTTTCGTCGGGCTCGTCGACCGAATCTCCCGTGATGTGAATGGACTTGCCGGACGTGAATATCGAACCTGCGGGCACGAACTCAACAAAACAACCGTTTGACAAGGGAACGATGCTTGAGGTGGGGCGCGGCGTCCGCCGCAATGAAAAATCCGAAGCATTGCTTGCGCTTCCCGAAAGGCAGAATCGCACGTACAGGTGGTTTGCATGGGGCGCCGAAAGTATGGCTTCAACGCTGCGAACGGTATTTCGTTCCGTGACCATGCCGCCGCTCAGCATGATCGAGATTTGTGAAGTGGACTGCGCCTGCACGGCGCCGCAGAGCAGCACGCCGAGAACACATTGGCTTGCAAGGACACCGAGCCGACACAACCGCACTCCGTTTTCACGCTTCGCCATGGTTTTCGCTTGCCCTGCGCCTCGCGGCATCGTCCCTGCTAGTGGAGTTCAATCAAATCCTCAACCAGGAAGTACCCCATATTTTAGGCTGAATTCGCGCCAAGCTGTGCTCGGCAATTCTATTCTGGGCCCACAAACTCCACAGTCTACTGTCATCCGCTGCCGTTAGTCGAGATTCAGTCTCACCCCCCAGATTCTCACCCCCCAACTCCAACTCCCGAAGGGAACGAAGCAGACCAGCGACTCGCGAGCAATGGCGTCATACACCACTACTTGCGTGAGGAAGGGTCGAACCGCTGTCCCCGAGTATTCGCTCCAAGGCACGCGCTACACTTCCCCACGGGTCTGCCGCAAGGTCCGGATAGGAGGGGTTTACAATGGCCCTACCCCTTCCTGTAACACCGCTTGCATTGCGGACGGCTTCAACCAAGGCCGCGCGTTCGCTTGTGTCTAGCTCTGCTATCGAGCCTTGAAAGACGCTCGGATAATGAGTAAGCGCCACGCCAATGTCATAGCCATCGCGATCCGTCGGATTGTTTCTTTTGAGCAGTCTCCCCACGGTCTTGCCCTGTATGACGGCTTCAGGTTTCGCCAAGCGTACCCCAGAATTTTCAATGACGTAATTCGAAAACACGTCCGCGATGTCTCCCAAGGATGAACCCACGATCGAGACCGGCACGCCGTCGTGCCTGAATCCGAACATATTGAAGGTTGCCGTTATACCCGTCACGGGCGCTTTCCCTGCGTCTCTTTCCCGACGCAATACATCGCGCATCCGTACCCGCGCTTCGGAGCCGTAGCTTTGCCGAAACACGTCTCGATTCGCAACAAAGTCCAAGTCGGTGCTCAGCCGGTGTTGCCACAAGGTGGCGAGCGCGGTGCCACCACCGAGCCTTAAATCCGATGCTTTCATCCGCCCTTCGGTGGCAAGCTCGATCATATGAACGGCGTACCTGAAGGCGGGCATCAATTCGGAACGCAGCACAACTTTTTCCATTAGAAGCGTTCGTCAAATTCAAGATCCACCGCCGCGAGCTTATCAAGTACCCACGGCAGCTCCCTTTGCCCCTTGTCGGACCAGTAGTTCAGTGTGAGCACTACATCCCAAGTGACCGCATGGGGACGTGCCCGATAAAAGGCGGCGATTTCACGAGGGCTGGCTCCGCATTGCTTGAAGGTGTATTCGAGGCTCAGGCGGCCCAGCTCACTCAATACGTCAACGACCACCTCATCCAAATCTGGGTCGCCTGTGGTGCCTTCCGCGAAGGCTCTGCACAGATCGTTTGATGTGACCTTCACCATACTACCACCCTGCACATGGCATATGAGCGCATCCGCCTGGTCCTCGTCGAACGGGAAGCGTTGCGTTGCGCGCGCGCCAATAAATTCCTCATCGGGGCGCAGTTGCGCGGCAATGAAGGCAGGACTTGTCTCGTCATCCACTTCAGGGTCGCGATAGATCGACTCCTTGCGTCTACGCAACTCTAGATCGAGGTTCATTTTCAACGCGCCTTGTCAGCGGTTTGTACATCCTTTGGGATTATATGAGCTTCATCCCGAAGATACACCTCTTCGCTCACACACCCCGTCAACCCCGTCAAGACACCCCGTCAAGTCCCAATAGGATCGAACACTTAAGGTGTGCTGAACCAGCAGCAATTCTCATTATGGCTGCGAACTCCCCCGCACGACTGTCTGAGGGTTGATTCGGCGGTGATTTAGCCGAATCTGTGCGGTATCGGGCACTTCACACGGGAGTTGGCAGCCATAATGAAAATTGCTGCTGAACTAGGAAAAGGTGTGTTTCATTTTGCCGAATATAGTTCTAGCATATGGGCAATTGTCTGCACAAGGACTTGGCATGGCGGGTTTGACCTTTGCTGAGGAGATTATTTTGCTCCTCCTCGACGATGACACGGGCAAGATGGAAAGCGTGCACCCCACGGTGATGGAAATGCTCATGGCTGGTGCCGCCATGATGGATTTAGCCATGCGTGGACGTATAGATTGCGATCTGGAAAAGGTCTTTGTGACGAATCCAACGCCGACTGGCGAGCCCATGTTGGACCTTGCCTTTGAGGACTTTCACCGTGTCGAAGAGTCACTGCATCCAAGGCAGTGGATTCAGAGGCTCTCCGACCGGGGCCTCGAGTTGCGGGAAATATCGCTCAAGCGCCTCGTTGAGCGCGGCATCCTGCGCGAGGAGGAGAAAAAGTTTCTATGGGTGTTCGGTAGTCGGCGCTATCCGGTTGTCGATGATCACGAGGAACGTGAAGTCAAGATGCGGCTCTTGGATGTACTCTTGAGCGACAGCATTCCGCATCCGCGTGATGTCGTGCTCATATGCCTAGCCGATGCCGTGGACGTGTTTCAGATCATCCTCAGCCCGCGCGAACTGCGCCATGCCGACAGGCGCATTGGACAAGTGCGCAAACTCGATCTGATTGGTCAAGCCATGTCCGAAGAGATACAGCGCACCATATTCGATATAGCCGTCGCCATTTCGCAGGCCCATCAGCCCCGTTGAATGGAGGTCGTCGCGAGTTTCCCACCACCACACCGCAGCCGGAGCGGCGGTGCACACGAGGGTGGCGAGCGAGGCTAGGAACTAGCCAATTGTTTTGTTACTTTTGCAATAACTGCTCGCCCCTTCACAGTGATAGGGCATGGCGACTAGGGTTCGCGGTCATGGTGTCGCCCCAAGATCTCAATGGACGAACTTAAGCGTAAAGTCGCCTACGACCGTTTGAATCCGAGACTTGGACACTTCTTTCTCGCTGCAATCAGGTTGCCCGTTAGCCGACCTCAGAGTCTTTTCAGGAATTCCTCGCCGGTGCGGCAGTCCAAGATCAACCCGCCCAACTCCTCCATCCGGCCGTTGCCTCCGAACCCGGATAGCTGATCCGCGCACCTCTCGGCAATTTCGTCTCCGAACTTTCCGACAATCAGATGTCGGAGCAGGCTTCGCTGACCCTCGGTCAGTCCTTCGCTGCGTCCTTCGGCCAGTCCCGACTGCCTCGACTCTTCGAGTTCCCTCACCACGCCTTCATTGATCATTTCCATACCCTCCCGCAGGGTTTGTAGTTGCTCGACATCCATTTCTGGAAATTCAAGCGGCGCCAGCACCCCTACCGCCAGGGTGACGAAGTCCCGCCACAATCCGGGGTCCTCCTCCGAAAGCCACTCCTCGTCCAAGCGCACCGCCGCCAGCAATTCACCGGAGTCTCCGGCACTTTCCATCCTGATCATCAGCGATGCCAGGTTGTGTTCCGGAAGAGACTCAGGTGGCATCCTGCGCACGTCGATCAGAAAGTAGCACGAGGCGGCGAAATAGGTCAATAGTCCGGCGCGCTCCGCAAACGTCAGTTCGACCAGGGAACGCGACGCGGACCAGGCGTCTCGACCGGTATAGAACACCAAGGGCAGCACCGCCGGAACGCGCCCACGCCGCTTCGAGCGCAGATGGTTCTCGCAGTACATCACAGTCTGTATGGCCATCCGCGCCGCCATGATCCGGTCGACCGTGGACTGCACCTCAATAATCACCACCACTGGCGCGCCATCCGCGAGCGTGAGGGACCAGGTGATGTCGGACTGGTACCGGGCGAGTTGCCCGTCCACGCGGTCGTCGGGACCCTGGATCAGGCTGCCGGGATCAAACCCCCAAAGAGGATCTTCGGGTACGAAGCCGCGCAGCAGGTCGGCCACGACTTGCGGGTGGCCGAACAGCCGCCTCGCGGCGCGGTCGCGCGCGTGGGGTATCCGTGTTGTGCCAGTGTCGATTGCCATGCGCCTATCCTGCACCATGTGGAAACGGGCTGTTTGAGACATCGACCCGACTTCTTGTAGGACATGCCGGTTTCTTTCTGTAAGCATCTGACCATTGGGGCGTGGAATCCGACTCAAACTTCTCATGGTTCCCCGACAAGGCGGCTTCCTTCAGCATCGGAGGCGTCGGCGAGTAGTTGCTAATTCCCAAAAGAATCTTGTTCAAAGGGGGGGAGTCCACTTCTTGTTTTGCCTTGTTCGCGTTATGGCCGCAGTTTTTCGGGAAACCTTGCGGCGAGGCGCGCCGCTGTCAATTCAATCTCGCCAGCCTTCACGAGGCGAAGGAGTTCTTGGTCGAGCGTCCTCATGCCGCTTGCCGCGCCTGCCTGCATGGCCGAGTAGATTTGCGCCACGCGGTCTTCTCGTATCAGGTTGGCGACCGCCCGAGTCACGACGAGGATTTCAAGCGCGGCAATGCGCCCTCCCCCTTGCCGCGCCAGCAATACTTGGGAAACCACGGCCCGCAGGCTCTCTGAAAGCAGCGAGCGAACCTCGTTCTTGGCTTCCGCGGGCGCTACGTCGATGATGCGATCGACCGTCTTGGCGGCGGAGGCCGAGTGAAGCGAAGCGAGCACCAGATGACCGGTCTCGGCGGCGGTTAGAGCAAGGCCAATAGTCTCCAGGTCGCGCAGTTCGCCGACAAGAATCACATCTGGATCTTGACGTAGCGCCGCCCGCAAGGCGCTTGCAAAGCTCCCAGAGTCTCGTCCGATCTGCCGCTGGGTGACGAGTGCGCGACCACTCTGATGCACGTATTCAATCGGATCCTCAAGTGTCAAGATGTGTACCGACCGAGTTCTATTGATTGCGTCGATCATCGCCGCCAGTGTGGTGCTCTTGCCGGACCCTGTGGGACCTGTCACCAAGACTATTCCACTCGGCAAGCTGCAGAACTGATTCAGAATCTCCGGCAAGCCAAGGCTCTCCATGCTTGGTGGTTGCGACGGGATGGCTCTCAGGCTCGCACCCAAACCGCACGCCGCACGAAAGGCGTTGGCTCGAAATCTGGCGCCATTTCGGTATGACAGCGCGAAGTCGATTTCGCGCGCCTCCTTCAATGCCGTTGCTTGCTCCGCGGGCGCTGCGTCCAACAACATGGCTTCAAGTTCGGCTTCCAACAAGGGCAGCAATTCGCATTCCACAAGCCTGCCATCAACACGCAGCACCGGGCTTCGGCCACTACGCAAATGCATATCCGACGCGCCGCTATCGAGCATCGTCTGCAACAGCGGGTCAAGCGAGGCGCCTGAAGAAGTCTCCTGTTCGATCATCACTCGCTCCTGGTTTAGAATTGCCCGCCCGCTCGCACCTCTGGCGCCTAAGATCAATGAGCATTGATGCTCGCATAGCCGAGCTTCGCTCTGCCCTATCACCTTATCGCAGCGCCTCACACCATGAGCGCGCGACTGAGCCGCGATTGATCGCGGTTTCCAAGACCAGGAGCCTTGAGGAGATTCGCTCCGCTGCCGCCTCCGGCATCATGGATTTCGGTGAAAACTATGTGCAGGAGGCGCTTCCCAAGATATCAGCCACCCGATATTTAGGACTTGTCTGGCACTTTATTGGTCGGATACAGCGCAATAAAGCGCGAGATGTCGCACAACATTTTCAGTGGATTCACACATTGGACCGGGTTGAAGTCGCACAAAGACTGAGTCGATTCTGTACCGGCGAACCGATCAATGTGTGCATTCAGCTGGATATCGAAGCAACTGAACGCCGCTATGGCGTCAGGAAAGACGAACTCATCGCACTCGTCAAAGAGGTCGAATCCCTGCCGGGTCTCCGCCTTCGCGGCCTCATGGTCATGCCAGCACCGGGTAAGGACACTCTGAGTCTTCGCCGAGCCTTCAAAACGGCCAGGGAGACCTTCGATGCCACCGCCAGTCAGCTCGCACACCCCGAGGATTGGGACACCCTTTCCATGGGCATGAGTTCAGATTTCGAACTCGCTCTTGAGGAGGGATCAAACTGCCTACGCATCGGCACTGCCATATTTGGTCCAAGAGGGGCAGCGCAAAGATGAGGCATGGCGTAGGCCAACAGGCAACTCAAGCAGGGCGTGCGGGTTAGAATTGTCGCTCTTGTCAGTGCCATCCCAAACCGGCTCGCATCTTCATCACCATGACAGCTAAAGCACATCCTCGCATTGTGATCGTTGGCGGCGGCAATATGGGCGGCAGCATCCTCGCGGGATTGCTCGATGGTGGCACGCCAGCAAGCGAGCTCATGCTCGTTGAGCCTGATCAAGACAAGCATGATCGATTCAGGGCGCACGGAGCGACTACGCTGCCGCAAGCCGACGAACGCCTTGGCACCGCCAAGCTGGTGCTTCTGGCCGTCAAGCCGCAAATCATCCATCAGGTGGTTGCGGGACTGCGTGAACTGTTGCGCGCGGGTCAACTGCTGGTCAGTGTCGTGGCAGGCATTTCGAGCCAGGCACTTGCTTCCATGGTCGGCGGCCATCAAGCGATCGTCCGCTGTATGCCAAATGTGCCGGCACTACACGCGGCGGGGGTTACCGGGCTGTTCGCGAACGATCAAGTGTCACGGGAACAACGCGAACTCGCTGAAAGCACACTGGCGGTTGTTGGCGAAACCGAATGGTTCGATGATGAAGAAATGATCGATGCCGTGACCGCCGTCTCGGGGTCCGGACCCGCGTACTTCTTTTATCTCATGGAAGTTATGCAGGCAAAAGCCGAGCAGTTCGGCATGTGCAAGGACACCGCACGTCGCCTGGTTGCGGGAACAGCCTATGGCGCAGCGCTCATGGCGCACAGGTCAAACACCGAGTTCGCTGAGCTGCGCCGTATGGTGACATCGCCGAAAGGCACAACAGAAGCCGCCATCACCGCCTTTGATGAGGCAGGCGCGCGAGATGCCCTTGCGAACGGCATTCAGAGATCCTGGGAACGATCCAGGGAATTGGGAATAGAAATAAATGGGTAACGGATGATGGGTGCTTTTGGAATACTCGCTGGTTTGGTCATTTACATGGCTGCTCTGCTCGCGGCGATCAGGTTTCTCATGCAGGCTGCGCATGTCGATGCATACAACCCCTTGGCGCAGTACGTGATTCGCCTCACCAACCCGGTGCTTTCTCCAATACGAACGCTTCTTCCCTCTGGCGACAGGGTGGACATGGCATCGCTTGTCGCAGTCTGGCTGCTACAGATTGCCCAGCTCGCGCTCATTCGTGAACCTGCGCCTGGCCTACTGCTTTTTGGGGGTCTTGTACAAACCCTTGATCTCTTTGCAAATCTCTATTTTTTCGCGCTGATCATTGTTGTGGTTTTGAGTTTCGTGGCACCGGGGAGTGGACAACCCGCGGCAGCATTATTGCGTCAATTGACAGAACCGTTGCTCGCACCCGTGCGGCGAGTTATTCCACCGGTGGGCGGACTGGACTTCTCCGTGCTGGTGGTGTTGTTTGTGCTCATGTTCATCCGGGGGGGACTACTCCCATGGCTCGGCGCGCTTGTTGGCTTATGATGCGCCATCAATGTCGAGCGAAGCCGTAGAGATTCCGCAAGACTCGGTTGGACTGGTTACTCCCGAGCTAGCCAAGTGGAACGAACCCATCACCCTCAAGAGCGGTGTGAGTCTTCCTGCCTATGAATTGGTGTACGAAACCTACGGCGAGCTGAATCAAGCTCGCAGCAATGCGGTGCTCATCTGCCACGCCCTGTCGGGCAATCATCACGCCGCCGGCTATCACGCCGGCGAGACACGACCTGGTTGGTGGGAAACCGCCATTGGCCCCGGAAAAACCATAGACACCAACAAGTTCTTCGTCGTTTCACCAAACAACATCGGCGGATGCCACGGCAGCACCGGCCCCAACTCGATCGATCCAGAAACGGGCAAACCCTGGGCAGAACGATTTCCACAGGTCACCGTCGAAGACTGGGTGAGGTGTCAGGCGGCACTGGCGGACCGGCTGGGAATAGGTCGCTGGGCGGCGGTGATCGGCGGCAGCCTTGGGGGGATGCAGGCGCTCTACTGGGCAATAGAGTATCCCGACCGCATCGCGCATGCGGTTTCCATCGCCTGCGCCCCCTGGCTCTCGGCGCAGAACATTGCCTTCAATGAGATCGCGCGGCACGCGATTAGAAGCGACCCGGATTTTCTTGACGGCGGTTTCCTTGAAGCTGGCAAGGTACCAGAACGTGGCCTCATGCTGGCGAGAATGCTCGGGCATGTGACCTATCTTTCGGGCTTCGGACTCGGCGAGAAGTTTGGCCGCGAAGTTCGAAGCGGCGACATGGAGACAGGTGGGCCAATCGAATTTGAAGTGGAGAGCTACTTGCGCTACCAGGGCAAGAACTTTGCCGGGCGGTTCGATGCCAACACCTATATGAACATCACGCGGGTATTGGATCTCTTTGACCTGCGCAACAAGCAAGGGGGCGATCTGGTGCACGCCTTTCAGGACGCCACCTGTCATTTCCTCGTGCTGGCGTTTACCTCCGACTGGCGGTTTTCCCCCGATCGTTCAAAAGAAATCGTGGATGCGCTTGTGGCCGCCCGCAAAGGCGTCGTCAGCGCCGTCATTGAAAGCAAGCATGGCCATGACGCCTTCCTGCTATCAGATCCTGAATACCACAAGATATTTCGGACCTATATGGACCAAGTGGCATTGGAATTCGAGTGACCACCATGCGCCCGGATTTGGAAATCATCGGCGAGCTCATTGCTCCGGGATCTCGCGTGCTCGATCTTGGTTGTGGGTCGGGTGCCCTGCTGGCACACTTACAAGAACATAAATCCGTCAATGGCTATGGCCTGGAAATAGACCGCGACCAGATACTGGAGTGCGTTTCAAAGGGCGTCAATGTAATTGAGCAGGATTTGGACGACGGCTTGTCGAACTTTACTGACGATAGTTTCGATTTCGTGGTCATGACCGAAACCCTGCAGGCCGTGAAGCGACCAGACTGGGTCATCGGCGAGATGCTACGTATCGGCAAGCAGGCGGTCGTCACCTTCCCGAATTTTGGGCACCTCGGATGTCGAATCCAATTGGCGTTCAGGGGTCGCATGCCGGTCACTGGACACCTGCCCAATCAGTGGTACGACACGCCCAATATCCACATGTGCACCTTCCGAGATTTCGAGCAGTTTTGCCGCGCAAACGAGATAGCGATCCACGCGCGATTCGTGGTGGACAATGAATACGGCAACACCTGGCTCATCAACCGCTTGCCCAATCTGTTTGGGATCACAGCCTATTACAGGATTGGTAGAGCATGAAGCGCCTGTCCCATGTGCTTGCGTTGATTCTCGGGTTCGCTGCTCCGCAGGCCTCGGCCGAACAATTCATACAAATCGGCGACTTTTCGGCACACTACATGATTCTGGACACCTTGAGCCTTGAGCCGGAAATCGCCGAACGTTACGGCATTGTGCGATCGCGTACGTCGTCGATTCTTACCCTGTCGATACTCGACACCGAAGGCGCTTCAGTGCCAGTGCGAGTCGAAGGCACAGCCATCAACCTACTCGGCAACAAGCGCAACCTCAGTTTCCAAGCCATTCAAGAGGGTGAAGCGCACTACGCCATCGCATCGATTCAACACACGGAAGAAGAGATGCGGTTTGAGTTGAGCATCGAAACTCCGGATGGGAGGGAGCATCGAGTTAGACTGAAGCAGAGGCTCTACTCAGGTCTCAAGTAATTCCAAACGAGATCAGTTTTCGAGACCCCCGTTCAGAGCCGCCTCGAAATCACGAACTTCTTGAAGAGCGACCAAGACGCGAGAGCGGGCACTCGGAATACGTTGACCGATAGCAGGGGTTGTTGGGCGACGACATATAATAGGGTCGAGCAACAACCCCTACCCCACATGAGCGCCATACGAACGCGCGACAAATTCACGCCAGAGGAAGTGAAGGAGCGAATTGGGCCGATATTGAAGAAACTCCGTCCAAGTTTGCGCTTGGCCCTCTTGTTCGGTTCCGTTGCGGAAGGTTGTACAAGAGCGGATAGCGATATCGATCTGGGCGTTCTGGACACAACGCAACTTTCAGGAGAAACGCTGCTGTCGTTAGTGTCCGATGTGAGCGAACAAACAGGTTGGGAAACAGATGTAGTGGACCTTTACGGCGTGCCATACCCAATCACAAGAAGCGCCGTGAAAGGAATCTGTTTGTTCGGTTCGGACGATTGCTATGTGGAATTCTGCAGGCGCTATCTCATCGAGAAAGAGGACTTCGGGCGATTGCAGGAACGCTTGATCAATGAGAGATTGAATCGATGGATACGATAGTTGTCAAGAGGAAACTCGATAGCTTGAGAGAGCACGTCATGCTCATTGAGGAGAATACGCCCGATAATGCCGGACAGGAACTCATCGGGCAGGCCTGCTGGGGCAAAGAGGTTGTCGCATATGTCTGAGAAGATCACAGTCGGCGCCGCCCCGCCCGCCATAAACGCTCTACGAC
>CAZNYE010000022.1:0-5778 GCA_964577185.1 uncultured Pseudomonadales bacterium
TTTGCGCGCCGGGTCACAGCGAAAAACCTGTCCCTTCTCACGCACGGCCCCTATTCATTATGCCAAGAGCGAATTCGGTCGATCATTGCCTGGGCGTGAGGCTCACCCACGGACTCACCCTTCAACCACTCAAGCAGCACCACGTCGTCTTCGAGCAGTAATTGCTCATAAGCCTGCTGCTCAGCTTTGCTGAGTTCCGCATAGACGCACTCTGCAAAAGGCAGCAGCAAGAGGTCGAGTTCGAGTAACCCGCGCCGGCTGCGCATACAAGCGCGCCTGTGCGATTCTGACAAGGGGCGTGAAGATACATGCGTGTCAGAATTCATGTGGAGAAGCATAGCCCGCTATGGAGCACTGGCGCGAGACCTTCAATCGATCTGATTGATACGCCTAGCGCGCTGATACGCAGGACGATCAATCACTCTTTGTCGATATGCTGCGAATAATCTAGGCAGAGGAATGTCGTACAAGCGCGCCCAATCAAGGCAGGAGACAAGGAGAATATCCGGCACGCCGAAACGATTCCCCATGACGTATTCACCCTCGAAGAGCGCATTGGCTGCTTCGAGTTGGCCAGCGAAGTACTGCTTGGCGGAATCAACGGCGACCGGGGCGGCGCCGTAGATGTGGGCGAGTGCCCCGTGTCGGCGGATGACATAGAGACTCGTTTCATCGAGTTCGCTCACGATGAAGCTGCACCATTCGTTATGTCTTGCGCGCTCGTGCAGGGTTTTCGGAAGTAAGAATTCTGTTCTATTTCCATATTTTTCAAATAAATAATTGCAGATTGCGACACTTTCCGAAAGCCTGAAATCGCCCTCCATGAGCAACGGAATCTTCCGTTTCGGATTTAGGCTGACGTATTCTTCGGTCTGCGTCTCCCCTGTCCGAGGCCCGATCTTTCGGATTTCGTAGTCAATGCCGACCTCTTCGGCCGCCCAGATCGCTCGAAGCGTTCGGGTGGTGGATGCACCCCAAATCACCGTAGTTGGCGTTTCTTGGCCTGATGGTGTGTTCATATGAAAATTTCGCAAACTGTGATTCGCCAATCGCTAGAATAGCCCGCACAACCACACTCCGCATGGTTTGGCTGTTCCGGAATGACGCGCACAGAGACCCTGCGCTTCGAATTGCCACCTGCAAACGCAATCAGAGCGCAGTCGCTTCGTCATGAACCTGCGGTTGTCGCCGGCGCTCCAGATACGGCCCTGAATCCACCCACAGGTCTCCAAGCGGGAAACTGACCGCTTCGAATGGCGGTTGCGACACCTGCTGGTTTCCGGTCAGATTCGCGAGCCTGCGCCACTCACTGTCCTCTCGTGCAAAAGTCTCCAAACTGCGGGCATCGGGATCAACCAGCCACATGTGAGCAACCTGCTCACGAGCGTAGATGTCGCGCTTGGCCCCAAGGTCGATTTTACGGGTGGACGGCGACAACACCTCGCACAGCCAGTCCGGAGAGAGCGTCAAAAAGGCCCCCTCCGGGAGCCGAGGCAGACGCTCACGCCGCCAACCGGCAAGATCCGGCACCAGAATATCTTCGCCGAAGTGAAGTTCGGGTTCATTGAGTATCCACCAGCCGCCGGGGCCGCCACTTCCGTGCCCAAATGGACGCACGAGATGCGCACCGAGATTTGAACTCGCGTGCGCATGAAGAATCGCAGGCCTCGGCATGGTGTAGAGCACGCCATCGATCACTTCCGCAACCATGTGCGGCGGCGCATCGAGCACGTCTTGGTAGGTCGCTTGGCCGGAGCCGGTTTGGTTCGGAGTGCTCATGTGAATAGTGTTGTTGATGCGTGAAGATTTCAGTGACAAGCTGTTCGTTGGAGCTTATGTAAGGCTATATGAGGTGATGGCGTGATTGAATCAGGCGAATCTACAGGTCTGGAAGATGCGGAGAGGGAGGGATTCGAACCCTCGATGGGGTATTAGCCCATACTCCCTTAGCAGGGGAGCGCCTTCAGCCTCTCGGCCACCTCTCCGGATGGATTCATCGAGCGCGCATCATACTTGAATCTTGGCAGCACTCTCCAATTACTCTCCAATTACAGAAACTAAGGACAAGGACTCAGTTGGGCATAGTAGGCCGCGAGGTCTGCGATGTCTTGATCGCTCAGATTTTGCACGAAGGGCTGCATGGTGACCTCTTCGCGTTCGCCGTCTCGGAACATTCGAATCTGCTTGACGAGATACTGCTCCTGCTGACCGGCGAGACTTGGCCAGAGGGGGTTGATGGAGATGCCCGCCGGACCGTGGCACGCAGCGCATAGCGTGGCCTTGGATTGCCCCGCCTTTGGATCGCCCTTCAGTGTTGCCTGCGCGTACAGCGCACCTGCTGCGAATACAGAAAAACCCACCGCAATGCCGACTATCAAGCCCACCCCCGGACTCTCTTGCCGAATGCTCCGCGTCACCAAGCGACCTCCTTGGCGCTCCTGACAAGTCCTCGTGCTGGTGTGCTGGTCATCCTGCGAATGTCATTCCATTGTGTCTGAGCCTGATGGCTCAACTCCTATTGGCGAAGGCGGGTCCGCAGTCTCGATCGGCCCCTTTCTCTCATCCCTCACTCGTGGATTCAACACTTCGTCGCGATTGACTTGGATCTCTCTTGGCGCGTCTATACCGAGTCGCACTTGGTTGCCTCGCACGGTCAGCACCTTGACTTTCACCTGGTCTCCGATGTGCACGGATTCTCCCACCCTTCTCGTGAGTATAAGCATAACTATCTCTCCTGTTTGTGTGGCACCTCAAGAAGGTGCTTCTGAATCAAGCCCAAAGGCAGTATGCATGCAGCGTAGGCCAAGTTCCAAGTATCGCTCTGCGACCACAACAGATATCTTTATTTCCGAAGTGCTGACCATTTGAATATTAATGCCCTCCCCAGCAAGGGCTTCAAACATGGTCGCCGCAACACCCGCGTGAGAGCGCATGCCGACTCCCACCGCTGAAAGCTTGACGATTGTATCGTCTCCCACCACGTCACGACCACCAACCTTATCACGCACGTCGCGCACAAGCTTCATGGCCGCCTGGTAGTCATCCCGTCGCACGGTAAAGGTAAAGTCTGTGGTGCCGTCCAGACCTGTGTTCTGGACAATCATATCCACTTCGATACCAGCCCTCCCTATTGGGCAAAGAATACTCGATGCCACGCCCGGAACATCTGGAACGCCAATAAAGGTGATCTTTGCTTCGTCCCTTGAATAGGTAACGCCAGAAACCAAGGCGTGTTCCATGGCTGTAGCCTCACGTGTGATGAGTGTGCCAATGTTCTTATTATCCTCCTCTAGGAAGCTAGAAAGAACCCTTAAGGCAACCTGATGTTTATTTGCGAACTCGACGCTACGTACGGCAAGCACCTTGCTACCCATGCTGGAGAGTTCCTGCATCTCCTCGATGGTGATTGCATCAAGCCGCCTTGCCTGCGGAACAATCCGAGGATCCGCCGTGTAGACACCGTCCACATCGGTGAATATCTGACATTCATCCGCACTCAAGGCACACGCCACGGCAACAGCGGTGGTGTCGGAGCCGCCGCGGCCCAAGGTGGTAATTTCGCCGTCAGGACTCACACCTTGAAAACCAGCGACCACTGGCACTGTGCCCTGCTCAACTTCAGCAATCAACTTTTGTGCGTCCATGCGAGTAATTCGCGCGCGCATGTGCGTGTGGTCGGTGTGAATTCTCACCTGCGATCCAAGAAAGGAGCGCGCGTTGCGTCCGCGAGATTTGAGCGCCAACGCAAGAAGAGCGATAGACACCTGCTCCCCGGAACTCATCAGCATGTCCATCTCGCGTTCGTCGTTTGAAGCACCCATGGCTCTCCCCATGCCGATAAGACGGTCAGTCTCACCCGCCATAGCGGAGAGCACCACGACCACACGGTGCCCAGCCTGCAAAGTTCGGTGCACCCGATCGGCTACGGCTTCTATGCGTTCAAGGGAACCCACCGAGGTGCCTCCGTACTTTTGTACATACAAGGCCATGCTAGAGCTGCTCCTCGGCCCAGCGGAGCAAACTTTCCAGCGCTGATGACAATCGCGTGGCGTCGCCACCCCCAGATTGCGCGAAATCATCTCGGCCACCACCCCGTGAACCGGTCTGTTCGCCAAGATAGGCGAGTGCATCGCGTGCGGACAGCTGCTTGCAATCAGCACTTCTTCCGGCAACCAAGCGAAGATTGCCGCCTCTCGACATGGCGAGCACCACCAATGAAGGATGCAGGCGCTGACGCACCACATCGAGCAGCTTTCGAAGATCTAGACTTTCACCTTCGTTGCCGGCATCGGTCAAGTCCTTGGCGAGAATCCAGACCCCTTTCACTTCCACGGCTTGCGATGACAGGTCCTTGGCGAGGTCCGCCGAAAATCGTGATGACATGGACTCAAGCGCCTTCGTCAGCGACGTTCGTTCTTCTAATAGCGATTCAGTCTTTTCGACAAGTTCATCGGCGCCCACCCTGAGGAGCGAACGCAGTTCATCCATTTGCTGAGAGGTCTGCGCCATCCATTCGTAGGCACCTTCGCCGGAGACGGCTTCGATACGCCGCACTCCGGCAGAAATAGCCGATTCGCCAAGAATCTTGAAAAGGCCTATGTCTCCGGTGCGCTCAACGTGTGTCCCCCCGCACAATTCGACCGAGTATCCGTGACCCATGTCGAGGACGCGAACTTCATCGCCATACTTTTCTCCAAAGAGGGCAACCGCGCCAGAATCCAGAGCCTCGTCGAAGGAAGTGATGCGCGTTTGCGCTGGGGAGTTCTCACGTACACGGCGGTTCACCAGATCCTCGATTTCGCGTAGCTCTTCGCGGGTAACCTGTCGATGATGGGAGAAATCGAATCTCAAACGATCTTCCGCCACCAAGGAGCCTTTCTGGGTAACCTGAGCGCCGAGCACCTCGCGCAGCGCGGCGTGCAATAGGTGTGTGGCCGAATGATTGTTGCGGATGCGTTCGCGTCTCTCGGCATCGATTTGTGCACTGACTTCATCACCCACCTTCAGCGAGCCCTGCAGGAGCTGCCCTTCATGGAGAAACTGATCACCCACTTTGCGCGTATCCGCGACCTCAAAGTGCGCGTGTTCTGATAGCACCTGCCCGCGGTCGCCGACCTGACCCCCGGACTCAGCATAGAACGGCGTTTTGTCCAAAAGCAGGATGCCATGCTCGCCTGTCCTTATCTCATCGGCCTCACTCAATTCTTCTCCCTTGCCGCGATATAGTCCCAGCACCTTGGCGACATTGCGCACTTTCGAGTAGCCAGTGAAGTCGACCGACTGCTCGGCGGTTACTCGCTGGTCGCCATCCGACCCGTAGCGGGTACTTCGACGTGCCCGCTCACGCTGCGCACGCATTTCCTTTTCAAAACCCTCGAAATCTACGCTGACGCTTCTGCCACGAGCGACATCCGCGGTCAGATCTGGAGGAAACCCGTAGGTGTCGTAGAGTTTGAACACGACAGACCCCGGCAACTCTGGCCCCTCAAGACCTTCAAGCGCGCGCTCCAAGATCTGCATTCCTGAATCCAAGGTTCGCGAAAATCTCACCTCTTCACGCAACAGAACCGTTTCGATATCCTTTTGATATTCAAGAATTTCTGGGTACGCCTCTGCCAATGATTCACAAAGCGGCGAGACTAGGGAGTGAAAGAATGGCTCTCTTGCGCCGCATTGGTATCCGTAGCGGAGCGCGCGACGAATAATTCGCCGAAGCACATAGCCACGATCTTCATTGGAGGGCACAACACCGTCACATATGAGAAAGGCGGTCGAGCG
>CAZNYE010000023.1:0-3705 GCA_964577185.1 uncultured Pseudomonadales bacterium
AAAGTACACCGCGCTCACCAAGCTCCCCATGCCCCCAATCCAAAGCAAACTCTCGACCGGATGCGCAGCGAAACTGCCGGCCTGATAGCAAATCACGGCAAGCGAATAGGCAAGGGTGAGCGACCAGGCAACTGAAAACACGGCCCAAAACCCCCCGAGCTCGCGGTAAAGCACGCCGACGGTCGCCACGCAGGGGATATATAGGAGGATGAACATCAAATACGAGAAAGCCGCAAGGTCGCCAGAGAATGAGCCCCGCAGTCGCTCAACCGTGGTGGCCTTACCCGCAAGCTCAACGCCTTCGGCGGATTTGGTCACCTGACCCAAGGCCAGCGGGTCCGCCGCGCTCTCGTCAAGGCCGCGCAGATTCGAAGGCACGGTCGCAGCCGCGTCTCGAAGGCTCTGCCACAGGTCAAACTCACCCTCATCTACTTCTTCGGGTCCTGAATAGAGCGCATCGAAGGTGCCAACAACCACCTCCTTGGCGAACATGCCTGTAAACAGCCCCACCGCCGCCGGCCAGTTTTCTTCTTCTACACCCATCGGCGCAAGCACCGGAGTCATAGATTTCCCGATCGCCGACAGCACCGATGCCTCGCTGTTTTCATTTCCGAAGCTCCCATCCGTCCCCCAGGAGTTCAGCAGATTGAGCGCTATCACCACCAACACAATCGCCTTGCCAGCGCGAATCACAAAGTCGCGCAGTCGGTGCCAGGCAACGCGGAGAATATTCCCAAGCCTAGGCAGGTGGTAGGCGGGCATTTCCAACACAAAGCCACTCGACGGGCGCTGAACCAGCTTTCGACGCATCAGCAGCACGGTGACTATGGCGACAGCGATGCCCAGCACGTAGAGCAGGAACACAATCTCCGCCGCGTAGCCGCGGAAAAAAGCGGCTGCGAAGAGCGCATAGACGGTCAGCCGCGCACCGCAGGACATGTAGGGAGCCATGAGCGCCGATAGCACCCGTTCCGAGCTGCCCGGCAGCGCGCGCGTCGCCATGACCGCCGGTACATTGCAGCCAAAGCCGACAATCAGTGGCAGGAAGGCGTGCCCCGGCAGCCCGGCTTGGCGCAGCAGCCGATCCATCAAAAACGCGGCCCGCGCCATATACCCGGAACTCTCAAGAACCGAAAGGCACAGAAACAGCGTTCCAATAATAGGTATAAAGGTTGCAACCAACTGAACTCCGCCGCCCACGCCGTCGGAGAGAAAAGCCACCAGAAAAGCTGGCAGGCCGAAACTATTCAGCAAGGTTCTTGGCCCTTCGACGAAGAGCGCGCTCCCTACACCGTCGAAAAAATCGATGAACGCACCGCCGACACCAATAGTGACCACGAACATGAGGTACACAACAAATAGGAAGATGGGCAGCGCAAGGATAGGGTTGAGCAATACTGAATCGAGAACATCTGTCAAACTCAGCCCCTTCCTGCCGCCCTTGACGACATCTGCGACCAGCAGGTCGACCACTCGGTAACGCTCATCCGCGTTCGGTGCTTTGAACTTGGTGGTTCTTGCGGTGGACGCGGCCTCCACATGTTGTCCGGAGGCACCCTCGCGCACCGTGCGCAGGATCGCCGCCTTGAGTTCGTCCACGCCTTCTCTCTGGCTCGCCGTCACTGACACCACCTCACAGCCAAGTTGCTCAGCGAGCCTGCGCGTATTGATCACAATGCCATTGCGACGGGCAAGGTCGCTCATATTGAGCGCTACCACAAGCGGCAACTGTGTTTCAAGCAATTGCGTGGTGAGATAGAGTCCACGATTCAAGAGAGTGGCATCAAGGGTGCAAACCACCACATCAGGCTTGTCGGTGGCGAGATAGTTACAGGCGATGGATTGATCAAGTGCCACCGAGCCTTGATCTTCCGAGAGATCGGAAATCCCAGGTAGGTCGGTAATTTCGACTTCTTCGTCCTCCGCAAAGAAGCGGCCGGTCTTCCGCTCGACCGTTACGCCGGGCCAGTTGCCGACCCGTTGCCGCCCGCCGGTAAGTGCATTGAACAGTGTTGACTTGCCGACATTCGGGTTGCCTGCAAGCGCTGCGCGTATCATGTTTCAGCTTCCAGCAGCAGAGCTTCCGCTTCGCTCCTGCGCAAGGCGATGCGTGTGCCGCGCACCATGAGTTGAATCGGATCGCCAAAGGGTGCCTGCCTGAGAAACTCGACGCGCGCCCCGTGGGTGAAGCCCAAGCTCTGCAGCCTCTTCGCGTAGCTGCTGGATTCGTCGACAAAGCCGACCACCCGCGCAACGCGATGCTTCTTACCGAGCTTGATCATCCATCTTGCCGCAGGCGGGCGCACAGCAAACCATGAACCAGCATTCAAACAAGAATCATTCTCAATTGCAACAGCACAACACAGCGCGACACCGAACACCTCTATTTGTTGCCAGCACAGCATCATAATAGTTTCGTCATCCGAAGTGCCTGTCCCCAAGTGTCCCCAAGAGTCCGTGCCAAGAGTCCCGTGTCCCCAAGAGTCCCCAAGCGTCAGCGCCTGTCCCCAAGCGTCCCGTGTCCCCAAGCGCCTGTCCCCAAGCGTCAGCGGCCCCTCGCAAGTTGGCTCGAACACCGTACGGCAGCGATGCGATCAGTCCCGTTAGGGGATAATGGGCGCTCGCCGAGAACCAGAATAAGAATTTGTGATCAAGCAGCCGACTATCGGTACGTGTGATGGGGCGCACTGGACCGCACTGGGCCGAACTGGAGCGACCCACGAGGCACGCCTAGTGCATCGGCGCTTCGGTAAGACAAGGCACCCCACAAGGTGAGGTTGAGACATTCAAAGAACAAAAGAACAACCGTGACCACCAATCAAACAAGTCAGGTCGGCCCGCCGTCGGGCGCGCGCTTTTACAAGTGTGCACTTCAGGTGAATCCGCATGACTATTCCGGCCGCTTCCGTGGTCAAGCACCCGGCAAGGACGAACTGGCGCATGCGCGGGCCATCGTTGACAAAGCAGTTGAATTACAAATCGAAATACTCGCAATCACCGATCACAACAGCGCCAAGTCCGCCGCGGCCTTTCGCTCCGCCGCCCGCGATCGTCCAGTTCACGTCTTTCCTGGATTTGAGTTGTCCTCAAGCGAAGGCGTACACGTGCTGTGCATCTATCCGCCCGAAACCGACTTGGAACGACTTGAAAGATATTTGGGGCAGTTCGGCATTCAAGAAACTGCCCCAACGTCCGATGCTTCCGACCAAACGCTCTCAGACATCTTGAAGCTGGTACAAAACCAGGGAGGAATATCGATCGCCGCCCATGCAACCAACAACAAGGGACTTTTCAAAGCCTTGCAAGGCCAGGCGAAGATCCGCGCGTGGAAAGATGAAAATCTCCTGGCCGCACAAATCCCCGGCACGGTGAGTGATTTGCCGCAGGAATTCAAACACATATTCGAAAATTGTGATCCCAATTACCGCCGAAACCACAGTCCAGAACCTCGCATCGCAATCGCCGCGATCAATGCGGGGGACATAGTCAAACCTGAAGACATGGGGAATCCTTCGTCCACCTGTTGGATCAAGATGGATGATGTGAGCGTTGATGGCTTGCGCCAAGCTTTTCTTGATCCAGGATCCCGCGTTCGCTTAAATTCTTCGCAAGGAAATTTCCAACCAGAAGCGCACATGGAGCTCCTGTCCCTGAGTTGGGAAGGCGGGTTTCTAGATGGCGTCACCCTTCGCCTCAACCCGAATC
>CAZNYE010000024.1:0-9842 GCA_964577185.1 uncultured Pseudomonadales bacterium
CTGTGTGCACTACGGCGATGAGGGAGACTTCGTGAACTACGTCAAAGGCGCCAACATCGGAGGCTTCCGCAAGGTCGCCGATGCTATGCTGGCATACGGGATCTTTTGAACGGCAATCGATTCGGTTAGTCGACTTCCTCGCAGTCCCAACCCTCACCTGATTCACTCGGCACACAGTCAAAGGGCCCTTCCGGCCTGCGCTCAGTGCTGTCCTGGGTATTCGGAATTTCTGAAGGCGCGGCGGTGGACACATTACTTCCTCTGCAGCCAGACAAGGTGAAGCTGAGGGCGACGGCAAGCAGAAAACAAGTGATGTGAGTGAGTCTTGCCCGTGCGCCGATGCCCATGGTGAATCGCTTAAGTTGCCAAAAAACACCCATTCTACTCGGCTGCTCCCGTAGGTAGGCTATGATGCGCACATTTTGAAGGGGTCCTGATTTCCGTCCATGACGAATTTGCAGGCAACAGAGCGAGCACCGCGCATTCTTCGCCTCAATCATGCCGGAATGCCCTATCGCTGGGCAAGCTGGTATGAGGCGTCGCGACTCTATGCCCGCGATTTGGTGATTTGGACGCTCGGCGACCCGGTGATCACGCTCCGCGGCGGCTACTCGCGCCGGCACAAGAAAATCTCGGAGATAGATATCCACGGCATAGTTGCGTGCCGAGGAAAGATCTTCGTGCGCGACAGCATGATCCCGCCGGTCAGTAATCCTGCGCTCTTTGCCCGCGACGGCCAGATGTGCATGTATTGCGGCGTGGAGACGCAGAGCCTCACACGCGATCACCTGGTGCCCAAGTCGCGAGGCGGTAGCGACGCTTGGGAGAACGTCGTGGCGGCTTGCTACAAGTGCAATCATCGTAAGGGCAATAGGCTCTTGGAAGAGAGCGGCATGGAGTTGCTCGCGCTGCCTTACGTCCCGAATTTCGCCGAGTATCTCGCGCTCATTAACAGTGGTCGCATACTAGCCGATCAAATGGACTTCCTGAGGGCAAGATTCGGCAGCGAAAGCCGGCTGAAAGCGGCTTAAGTTGGACTCTGTTTGAGAATGCCTACGGAAGGTGCCTAGGCTTCCAGGAATTGGCGTTTGCCATGGCCGAAACGAACTTCAAAAGCGTTGTGATCTATACGGATGGATCCTGTCTGGGGAATCCCGGACCTGGAGGCTATGGCGCGATATTGGACTTTCGCGGACGCCGCAAGGAACTCTCGGACGGCTTTCGCCTGACGACAAACAACCGCATGGAGTTACTGGCCGTCATTGAAGGCTTGGCCGCGCTGAAGGAACCTTGTGATGTCACTCTTTACAGTGATTCGCAATACGTCGTGAAGGCCATGCAGGCTGGCTGGCCACAAGGCTGGAAGGCGAGGGGTTGGCGACGCAAGGGCAACCAACAGGCCGTAAATCCCGACCTATGGGAGAAGCTTCTTCGGTTGTGTGAAACGCATCAGGTGAACTTCAAGTGGGTGAGGGGACACTCCGGGCATCCGGAGAATGAGCGCTGCGATGCGCTCGCGGTTGCGGCGGCGAATGGGGATGACCTGGCCGTTGATCAGGGATACGAGAACACTGACGATTGAGTAAAGAGAGTGAGCTGGCCCCCTAAACCCTCTTGATCGCCCGACTTGGCGCGGTGCCCATGTCGAAGACTTCGTAGCCTTCGGCGATAAGTTCTTCGCGGATGGCATCGGCGGTGGCGAAGTCCTTGTGCTTTCGTGCGTTGTCGCGAATGCCCAATTGCTCAAGCACTTTGGCATCGAGGTTGCGGGTGGCATTGAGATAATGGCTCATGGCTTCTATCGACAACAGACCGATGAGGCGGCCAGAGGTGCCCAAGGCCCGACGCTTCTGGTCCGTGCGCGACGGGTCACGATTCACTTCGCGCGCAAGCTTGTTGACCGCGGCGAGCGCGCGTGGTGTGTTGAGGTCATCAAGGAGCGGATTCCACACCTCATCCGGCACCGAAGCGTTACTCGTCTCGGGAACACACTCATCCTCGATCAGCGTTTCATAAAGACGAAAGAGCGCGGTGCGCGAACTCAAGAGCAACTCATCGCTAAAGGCGAGGGGGCCGCGATAATGCGCGGTCAGGAGCGCGTAGCGGAGCGTCTCGCCCGTGTGCTCAGCGAGCAGCTCGCGCACGGTCTTGATATTGCCGCGCGACTTGGCCATCTTTTCGCTGCCAAGGGTGAGCATGCCGTTGTGCAACCAAAAGCGAACAAATTCCGAGTCGCCCCCGTGCAGGCAGACGCTTTGCGCGCGCTCGTTCTCATGATGCGGAAAGACGAGGTCCGAGCCTCCACCGTGTATGTCGAGCGGAAAGCCCAGTAGTTCGAGGCTCATGGCCGTGCATTCGATGTGCCAGCCGGGTCGCCCGCGCCCCCAAGGGCTTTCCCAGCCAGGCTGATCATTACTTGAGGGTTTCCACAGCACAAAATCCTTGGGGTCTTTCTTGTAGGGCGCGGGATCAATGCGCGCACCGGCGAGCTGCTCTTCGGGATTGCGCCGCGAAAGGCTGCCGTAATTCTCCCAGCTCGGCACATGAAAGAGCGCGTGTCCCTCGGCGACGTAGGCGCATCCCTTGTCGATCAACCCTTGGATGCAGTTGATCATCTCGTCAATGTATTTGGTCGCGTGCGGTGCGTGGACGGGATCGAGGCAGCCGAGCGCTGCCATGTCTTCGACAAATGCTTGCGTGAAGCGGTCGGTGAGCGATTCGGTGGATTCCCCGGTCTGCGCTGCCGCGGCAATGATCTTGTCTTCCACATCGGTGATATTGCGCACGTAATCAACCCGCTCGAATCGTGCCGTAAGCACCCGATACAGCGTGTCGAACACCACTGAAGAACGCGCATTGCCAATGTGCACCAGGCCATAGACCGTGGGTCCGCAGACGTACATGGTCACGCGTCCCGGCTCGCGCGGCTCAAACTCACGCTTTTCTCGCGCGCGGGTATCAAAGAGCAGCATGGGACGCTCCCGCTGTGCTCCATCAATCATCCAACGACACCCTGACACTTCTCCCTTCCACCTTCAAGTAAAAGCAACTTTGGCGATTTGTGTGGCAGGCCGGACCTGTTTGCTCGATTTCCAGCAGCAGAGCGTCCCCATCGCAATCAACCCGCAAAGAAACTAAACGCTGCGTGTGGCCTGAAGTCTCCCCTTTTCGCCAGAGCGCGCGGCGCGACCGTGAGTAGTAGCAGACCTGTCCCGTGGCGAGGGTCTCCCGCAAGGATGCAAGATTCATCCAGGCGAGCATGAGAACCCGCTTGCTATCCGCCGCTTGCGCGACGGCTGGTATGAGGCCCTGATCGTTGAATCGCAGCGCTTCGAGTAACTCATCAAGCGCCCGCGACGTGCCTTCCTCCACCACTTCAAGGTCTGCGAACACGTCCTTCACGGGCGAAACCTCTGCTCCAAGTAACGGAACACGGCGTGCAGCGAGGGAGCATCGCCACCGACGGGGTATCCCGGGCGCTCGTGCGTGTTCCAGGCCATCATGTCGAAATGTGCCCAGTCGATTTCGTCTTCTACAAAGTGCTTCAGGAACAGGGCGGCATAAATGGCACCGTTGTAGGGGCCGTACCCGGCGTTGTTGATGTCGGCGACCTTGCCCTTGATTTGCCATTCGTAGGGCTTGTGCAGAGGCATGGGCCAGACTGGGTCTTCCGCCGATTGCCCGGCGGCGAATATGCCATCCGATAGCGCCTTGGAGGAAGCGAACATGGCTGGCAGCGACACGCCGAGGGCGATGCGCGCCGCGCCGGTGAGGGTCGCGAAGTCAAGGATAAGCTCAGGAGACTCTTCGCAGGCGAGCGCGAGCGCATCCGAGAGCACCAGACGGCCTTCCGCATCGGTATTGCCTATCTCGACCGTGGTGCCCTTGTAGGTCTTGAGAACATCTCCGGGGCGCATCGCGTTACCCGAGATTGCATTTTCAACTGTTGGCAAGAGTACGCGCAGGCGCACCGGAAGCCCGCGGCGCATCACGAGCTGTGCGAGTGCGAGCGCAACGGCCGCGCCGCCCATGTCCTTCTTCATGAGGCGCATGCCCTCGGCTGGCTTGATGTCGAGGCCGCCTGAGTCGAAGCACACGCCCTTGCCCACCAATGTCAGCTTCGGGTGCTCGGAATCCCCCCAGGTGAGGTCTATGAGGCGCGGGGGGTCGGCACTTGCGCGACCAACCGCGTGAATAGCGCCGAAACCCTTGTCAAGTAGCGCATGGCCGACAGTTTCTTTGAAATCTGCTTGGCTGTCCTCGGCCACTTGCCTAGCGACCGCCGAAAGTGAGGAGGGCAGCATGTCTGAGGCCGGCGTATTGATCAGATCGCGAGCGAGCCAGATGGCACTGGCAATGGCATCGATGCGTTCAAGATCGGCTTCTTGCGGGGCGATGAGTCTCGGCCGGATGTCATTTGCCTGCTTGTCTCGTGATTTGTAGTGATCAAATCTATAGCCGGCGAGCGCCCAGCCAAGCAATGCGGCTTCAAGGTCCGGCGGGTTGCCGCAGAGAAGAAAGTCGCCGCCCGGCAGCGCTTTGGCGGCACGCGCCAAGGGTTCGAAGCGTTCGCCGGTTCGCGCGATGACCAATACACGTGGGCGACCCGCGGGATTCTCTGCCGGAAGCCAGAGCGGTGCTTGTCGTGAAGCCTTGATGCGCCGGGCCTTAAGCCAAGCCCTGGTAACTTCGCCTTGCGATGCGCTCCAGTCTTCAAATTCGCTCTGCTGCAACCAAACGAGGGGAATGGCTTCCTCCTTCGCGCAGGAAAAGAGGTCGCGGGGATGGATGTTCATGAGATGCTGGTGGTCTGTATGCGGTCGTCGGTAGGCGCGGCAAGGCCGAGATTATTGCCCTCGAACACCCGGTCGGCTCGATAGCTTGAACGCACCAGCGGGCCCGATGCCACCTCGCGAAAGCCAAACCCGAGCCCCATCTCCCTGTATTCACTGAATTCCTCGGGGGTGACCCAGCGTTCCACCGGCAGGTGGAATCTGGTCGGCTGCAGATATTGACCGAGGGTGAGGATGTCTACTTGGTGGGCGCGCAGGTCTTCCATGGAATTGAGTATCTCGTCGCGTGTCTCGCCGAGGCCGAGCATAAGGCTCGACTTGGTCAGCACTTGCGGGCGCATGCGCTTGGCGGCTTCGAGCACCTTGAGCGTTTGCTCGTAGCCAGCCCTGGGGTCGCGCACCACATGGGTGAGGCGGCGTACGGTTTCGAGGTTCTGCGCAAACACCTGCAATCCGGACTCGACCACCGTGCGCACCGCTTCTAGGTCCCCGGAAAAATCGGGTGTAAGCGCCTCCACGTTCACGCCCGGGCAACGCTCGATGATGCGGCGCACACAGGCGGCGTAATGCGCGGCGCCGCCATCGGGCAGGTCATCCCGGTCGACCGAAGTGAGCACCACGTACTTGAGATTCATGAGCGAGACGGTGCGTGCGGCATTGTCTGGTTCATTTGTATCGATCCATCCATTGGGGTTGCCCGTATCCACCGCGCAGAAGCGGCAGGCACGTGTGCATACGCCGCCCAAGAGCATGATGGTGGCTGTGCCGTGCGTCCAGCATTCGGCCATGTTCGGGCAGTGGGATTCTTCGCACACCGTATAGAGGTCTGCTTCTCTGAGTAAGCGTCTTAATCGTGAAACGCCTTCCCCGGAAGGCACCTTCACGCGCAGCCAGGGCGGTTTGGCCGGTCGAGCACCATGCGCCGTATCGCCTGAAGGTGTGCCCGCAAGGTTGGTCGCGCCATGCGCCTTGATGCCATTGCGAATGGCGTAGCCACCGGCGCTTGTGCGGTACTTGGCGCCGCTTGGCGCTGAGATTTGCCTGCTCATTCGTTGAACCTCCCAATGAGTTCGGCGAAATTGCAGGGTCTGCTGGTGCTGTCGAGCTGATGGCGAAGCATTGTTCCCCAGCCAGTCTTCACTGCGCTCGGACTTCCGGGAAGCGCGAAGACAAGGGTGGTGCCTATGAGCCCGGCAAGCGCGCGTGACTGCACCGTGGAGGCGCCGATCTCGTTGAAGGAGACTTGGCGAAACAATTCACCGAAGCCATCAATTGTCTTATCAAACAATGGCATAAGCGCCTCTGGCGTGGAGTCCCTGCCGGTGAATCCAGTGCCGCCGTTGGTGATGATGACATCTACCTCTTTATCAATCACCCAGTTGCAAACCTGTGCGCGTATGAGATGTGTATCATCCTTGACCAGCGCCCGCGCGGCGAGCCGATGACCATCAGCCTGCAGCGCCTCCGAGAGCGTTTGTCCCGACTCGTCGGTTGCGAGACTTCGCGAGTCCGAAATCGTCATCACCGCTATGCGCAAGGACATGCGTTGGTCGCTATTGTCTGACGTGCTTTTGCTCATCGTCTTGTCCATGTTTGTCAAGGCGTTAGTGATAAATCTTAATTCTGAGTTAATTGGAGACTCGGCCAAAATCCTATAGACTAGGCACCCTTTACATTTTAGCCTTAGAGCAAGCAGGCTGTTTCAGTCATCATGGCGAGCGCGATTCCAGCGGACATCTTCACAGAGTTGCCGGAAACCGACAATCTGTTTCAGATTGCGGAAACCCTTGCGCAGGACTTTTCCGTGTATCCCGATGCGGACACGGATGGCCAGAAGTCTGTTCCGCTTCCCGGGCTCGTATCGAAGCGCACTTGTGACCGACGGCGCCTCGCGCTCTCGAAGCTCGACGTTGACTCCTACATAGAACAGGTGGTCGCGCCCGCCGAAGATGTCAACCGGCTTGCGGCACCGGGCATCATTCGGGCACTGGGCGCCTTGCAGGAACAGGCGCTTGACGGACCCTTCTACAGCGCCGTCCTGAAGATGGAGTTTCGTGGCAGGTCGCGAGAGGTCGCCTTTCTTGCCCACAACAGGGCAAGCAATAACGGCGTGTGGATGCCTTCGCATCATCTGAAGGCCGCGGATTTCCTAGAGTTTTGTAGCCGCCGCTCGCTGCCGCTGGTGACCATGATGGATACGCCAGGCGCCGATGCCGCGGAAGAAGCCAATCGCAATAACCAGGCGCACAGCATTTCTCGGCTGATCGCCGAAATGTGCAACCTCACTCTGCCGAACGTGGGGGTGATTCTTGGGTTGGGTTATTCCGGTGGCGCCATTCCGCTCGCAGCCAGCAATCTCATCCTTTCGGTGGGCGATGGCGTGTTCAATACCATTCAGCCCAAGGGACTTGCCAGCATCGCGCGTCGGCTCAACCTCTCTTGGCAGGAGTGTGCACAGTATGTTGGCCTCTCACCCTACGAGCTACAGGCGCAGGGAATCATCGACGGAATCATTGACTATGTCCCGGCTCGACACGCAGAACAGGTGGAGAACCTGAGACTTGCCATCCTCTCCGGTATCGAGAGCATTGAAGAGAAGGTCACGCACTTTGTCGCGCGGAATCCCTATATTCTGGAGCACTATGCGCGTGTGCTCCGGCGTTATCTCGATCCAACCGAGAGTGCCAAGCGCATGGAGGCGAGCGCATCCCTGACCGCTACTGGCACGCCGACGGAATACCCAAACGTATTTGGTGTTGCGTACAGGTATCTTCGATATCTCGGCACTCGCAAACGCATTCGCGCGACTCGCATTCGGCAATACGGGCGGCTTGCACGGGTGCAGCTCCCGCGCGGTGAGCTCGACCGGCGTGCGGAACGGGAGCGGCGGTTCAATTTCATCAGTTGGCTACAGGATCCAGAACCCGCAGCCTATGACGACCAAGTGTCGCGGGCACTCAAGAATTTCCTCGACAAGCGTGAGAATCTGACCGCCGAGCGTGGTCGCCTCGCGCAACTACTGCTCGGTGAACCAGAAAAGAACTTCACCGAAGCGCGCTTACAGCTTGTCAAGGTAGTGGGTATGTTTCTTTACAACCGATTCAAGGATCAAGCCGAGGACAGTTTGCGGCTCTTGCGACTTGCGCTTGCGGATCAGGAATCGGTGGCAGCCTTCATTCGATTGAAGGATGTCAAGGAGGCTCGAACCCTGCTCAAGGCCTTGCGCGCTGACAAAGACCTCGTGCGCGTTTGTCGCGATCAATTCAGTCACGAGGGACGCAAGCTGCTCACGGGTAGCACCAAGGACATGTCCTCTAGCTATGTCCATTTGCTCTTGGTGACCGAGCTCAACCTGCTGCTCACAGGGCCTGATTTGCAGGAACGCATCGATCAATCAAATGAAGCCTCGGATCTTGCCGAAGACCTGCCCATAGGTGCGACGCTCAATGGGTCGGGACAGGTGCGGAAAAACCACCAAACCCTTCAAGAAAGGCTCAATGGTCAACTTCCGGCCCCGGAATCCGAAGGCGATGGCCAGCTCAATCGGAGTTCCACCGTTCTCGATGTACTGCTGTCTCCAGATCTTCTCGAATCCTTCATCGAAGAGTGCGACAACCTGCTGCTGTTCGATTCGGTCTATGACCATATTGTCCTAGGGCTTGACCAGATAGCGGCTGAGGCGGATAGCACACGAGCGCTCTCAAAGACCTCCATACGAAAACTCTTGCGCGGTGCGCTGACCGGCTCTTGGCACGGCGTGTTCGATCGGCCCATGAAGGAGTCGCTTGACGAAAACGAGCTTGAGCGCTTGGAAGAGCGCTTCTTTGACTGGTATGAGGCCTTGATGAATGCCCCGCGCAGCGGTCAGTTCCTGGGCACGGTCGAGGAATGGAAACGGCCGGGAGTCGCGCATCTCTCCGACACCCTGCTGGTGGTGGTGACCTTCTTTTTTCAGCGACTCTTGCCCAATTACCTGGCCAGCATGCGTGAAGGCAAGCGTTTTGATGGGCGTATCGCGCCGGTCAGCATAGGTCGGCGCAAGAACTTCTGGTACCGGCTGACCATCGCCTACCGTGATCTGCTCATCCAGAATCTACTCTTCCGCTACAAGCGGGCGGTAGATCTTGGTTACGAGCGCTTCATCGGCGCCTACTTCGATCAGTTTGACGAACTCTATGCCGATTTCTTAAGTTCCGATCCCTGCGAATTCCCCGGCTTTCGCCAATCCATTGACGGTGCCATTGAGCGCGGACTGCCGCCGTGCGGGATAGTCACGGGCATAGGCACGCTCAAGAGCGGCATGTTGCCGGGGCAGGGGAATCGCCAAGTCGGCGTGGTTGTCTCCAACATCAAGTTCCAAGCGGGCAGTTTTGATATGGCGAGCGCGGAGAAGTTCTGCCGTCTACTCGTTGATTGTGCGCTGCGCAAACTGCCTGTGGTGTGCTTCATGTCCTCGGGCGGCATGCAGACCAAGGAGGGCGCCGGCGCGCTCTTCTCCATGGCGGCCGTGAACGACCGCGTCACCCGATTCGTTCGCGACAACGATCTGCCGGTGGTGGTGTTCGGCTATGGCGACTGTACCGGAGGTGCGCAAGCAAGTTTTGTGACCCATCCGCTTGTGCAGACCTATTACTTCTCCGGTGCCAATATGCCTTTCGCCGGGCAGATCGTGGTGCAATCAAACCTCTCTTCGCTCTGCACCCTGTCAAATTACCTCTCATTGGTGGACGGGGCCATGCATGGCTTGGTCAAGCACCCCTTCATCGACGACCTTGATGATGAGCTTCGCCACATAGACCCTGATATTCCCGTGCCGTCCGAAACTGTGTCCGAGGTATTGGGGCGTGTGCTTGAAGGTGATTTTGGTCCCGTGATCCCGGTGGCGGGGGACTCGGAAGTGGTGGAGGCCGACCTTATTCGACCAGTCAAGCGCGTGCTGATTCACGCGCGTGGCTGCACGGCGGTCAAGTTGATTCGCATCGCTCAGCGACTCGGGGTCGAGGTGGTGCTGGTGCAGTCGGATCCAGACATGGATTCAGTGGCGGCGAG
>CAZNYE010000025.1:0-3361 GCA_964577185.1 uncultured Pseudomonadales bacterium
CGATGTACACGCTGTGCGGCGGCATCAGCGCGATCAGCGCCTGGCACAGCCCCGTCGTCGCCTTCGATCCGAAATACCCATTGCCCATGACCGCCCACCGTGGCGGACGGACACTATACTGTCAAGGCGGGCGAGTAGTTACCCTTATTCCATCTCACTGGTGAAATAAGCGGGTTAGGCAATTTGCCTTCGCACCAGTTCCCTGAATACCCCGGGGGCCTCTACGAGCTCTGCGAAGCGGCCGCTCTGGACGATCTTTCCGGCCTGTAACACGAAAATTCGGTCCGCCTGTTCCAGTGTGGACAGACGATGGGCAATCACCAGGCGCGTCGAAGTCAGGGCAGCTAGGTTTTGCATGACGCGGGCTTGGCTTTCGTTGTCGAGCCAGTTTGTTGCTTCGTCGAGCAGCAGTATTCTTGGACTTCTGATCAGTGCGCGCGCGATGGTGACGCGCTGGCTTTCGCCGCCGGACAAGAGGGTGCCGCCGGTGCCAACGGGTGTCATCATGCCCATGGGCATGGCCTTGATTTCGCCGGCGATTCCAGCCATTTCCGCCGTGTGCCAGACCTCGTCGCTGGTTGCGTGTTCGCGATGAGCAACGATGTTGTCCCACAGGTCTTGGGGGTGGAGTTGAACAGACTGAGGAACCGCGCCGATTTTTCGCCGCACCTGCTTGAGATTGAGGTGCCGGAGGTCTCGGCCGTCGTAATACACGGCGCCGGCGGTTGGTTTGTCGAGACCGAGGGCGAGGCGGAACAGGGTGCTCTTGCCAGCGCCGGATTCGCCGGCAATGGCAATAAACTCACCAGGGCGGGCACGAAGGGTGACATCGTCAAGAATCAAGGGCCCTTCAGGGTCGTATTGGAAGGACACTTGGTCGAATAGAATCTCGCCGCCCAGGTGTTCCACGGCTTCGCCTTCGGCCTCGGTCTCAGGCACAGCCGCGAGAAGCGGACGCATCTGCTCGAAGGCCGGCAGGGCGGCGGCGAGGGCGCCAATAGACTCACCGAGTCGTGCGATGGCGACTTGGAACATGATGAACACTGTATAGACGACCAGAAAATCGCCCACCGGCATGGTGCGGTCGCTCACGCCCACCACGGCCAACAGGATGACTGCGCCGGCAACGAAGGGGAGCGCCGCCCCGAAGGCCTGCAAGTGCCCCTCATAGGCCCCGAGTTCGAGCTCCGCGCGCTTCTGTTCGCGATAATCGCTGGCCCAGATGGCGAACGCCGAGCCTTCGGCACTCTCGACACGCAGCTTGGCGATGCCGCCTATGATCTGAAACAATCGACCGACTACACGCCGCACAACATTGATCTTTCGGCTTTGTGGAGACATCTGGCGCGTTCCGAGCATCACCGTGATCAGCAGCGAGGCGAAGCTGAAGGCAAGTGCGATGCCGCCGAGCGTCGCATCGTAAAAGAAAATCACGGCGAAAACCGGCAACAGAAAGATGATCGACAGAATGCTGTCCGCAACAACGCCGCGCAAACCATCGCGTAGATTCTGAAAGGTCATTCCGGACATGGCGAGGTCGCCAGCCGGGTACCGGTGCAGGATGCTCGCAGGCAGTCGCATGAGGCGGTCCCAGAAGGCGGCCTCGATTCGCGAAGAGGAGCGTGCCTCCAGCCGCATCATCGCCGCGCCTTGCAGCAGGTGCAGCAGGCCGCCCAACAGGCCGAGGCCTGCTAGGCCAAGCGCAATCACGTAGAGCGCCCCTGGGCTACCACCGGCGACAATATGATTGGCAACAAATCCCAGTGCCAGCGCTGGCAGCAGTTTTATCAATCCGCTGGGGAGTCCAGCAATCACCAGTCGCGCCAGGTCCGGCCCCGATCCGCGCAGTCCAATGCGCAGCATGTCGGCCGGCTTGACGCTTTCCGAAGGCAGTGGCGGATAGAACATCCAGGCACGTTGCTTGAGGGCACCGGCGCTGTCCGCGGAAATCCGTAGACTTCGCTTGGTGATCGGATCGACCTGCCTGTACCGACCGAACGCCCCGGGCAGCAACACGACAGGTCGCCCGCCTTCGGCCAGGAAAGCCAGCAGGGCACCGCTGTCACCGCGCCACCAGTGGTCTTCGGCCTTGAGGGTTACTTCGCGAGCACGCACGCCCGAAGCATCGAGAATACTCTCGAGATCGACCGGGGTGTCTGAAGGTCCAAAGCGCTTTGGAATCTTGAATTCAATGCCCTCGCGCTTGCCGATGATCTTGAGGGCGTTCACCAGCGACTCAAGTTCTTGGGAGGTGTCTTGGTCAAGCGGCTGATCGTAGATGTTGAACAGTCGCTGTCGGGCGGTGATTTCGTCCGCGTGGCGACTGCTTGTCCGTGCGCGTTCGAGGTTCGCGTGATCGACCACGGCCAAGCGACGGTTCACTCTTTCGAGCGCAAATGCAATCGCATGAAAGGAAGCCAGAGCGGAGAACAACGCATCGTCCCTTGCCAGAGCTTCGGACGACTTGGCCGAAAGCGTCGCCCGATCAAAGAGAGTCAGCCAGCCTGTCGGAGTCAGCGGGATCATTGAATCATGAACATCGCGCGCTTCGATCAATTCGGCCGTGTCGATCATGTCTAGAAACAGACTTGCGCCCTGAGGCGGTTCGGAAATCCAGACCACGCCGCGTCGAACACAGAGCGCACCAGGCCTGTACGTGTGGATGTGCCCTGGTTCGGCGAGCCCGGTCGGTCGCGGGCGGTGCAGGGCATAGCGACAAAGCGATTCGCTCAGGCCGGTTATCCAGTCATCTATCTGTGCCGCCAATTCGGCTGGATTGGCCTCTGACAGTTGGGACAAATGCAGGCGCTTGAGCAAGGTGCCGGGCAGTCCCCTGGCGACAAGGCGTAAGCTCGTATCCTGCTCATCAGGTGAGACACCCGGCAGCAATCTGCCTGATTCGGCGCGCAGCAGATGCTCTGGTGCGGCCTGCTCCGTTCCATCCTTGAATTCGACCAGGAACAGATCAACGGCGCCTTGATCAATGAACCAAACGCTTTCGCCTTCGTCGAGCCCAACCGGTAGGTTTCCGGCGCAGGGCACAGCTATTCCGGTGCGGTCGGCGAGCTCCGCGATTGATAGGTATTCCATCGCTTCAACCCGCCTTGACCAGCTTGAAATAGGCCTCGTCTTGGTCGGCAATCAGCTCGTCGTGGGTGCCGCGCTGCACTTCTGTCCCCTTGTCGAGAACAATAATTTCGTCGCAATCGCGCACCGTGCTCAGGCGGTGGGCTACGATGAGGCAGGTGACACCGCGACGCCGCAAAGCATCGTCGACAAATTCCTCGGTTGCCGCATCGAGTGCGCTGGTTGCCTCGTCGAGAAGGAGCACGGAGGGATTCCCCACCAACGCGCGGGCAAT
>CAZNYE010000026.1:0-4827 GCA_964577185.1 uncultured Pseudomonadales bacterium
TTTGTCGGACGCATCCGCAAGGATCCTTCGCACGCGAACGGCCTGAACCTCTGGATTGTGTCCGATAACCTGCGTAAGGGCGCCGCGCTGAATTCAATCCAAATAGCCGAGCATCTGATCTCACGGTGGACAAGCGAGTAGTACGTCTGCTTGTCGAGTACGATGGATCGGGCTACAGCGGTCTGCAGCGCCAGCGCAACAGCCCAAGCGTCCAGTCGGCGCTCGAAGAAGCCTTGAGCCGCGTCGCCGATCGGCCAGTTGTGGTCGCGGTTGCCGGGCGTACCGACACAGGTGTGCATGCCACGGCTCAGGTTGTGAGCTTCACGCCACCCGAGCGTGCTGCTGATCGTGACTGTGATGCCTGGAGGCGAGGCGGCAACACTTACTTGCCAGAAGACATCGTCATTCTCCGCGCCGAGCATATGGGACAGGATTTCCACGCGCGATATAGCGCCTCCTCGCGGCGATATATCTACCTCTTGAGCGAAGACGTGCCCGACCGCGGTCTGAATGCCAGACGAATTTGGCATCTTGGAAAGGAGCTTGATGATGAACGCATGCATCTTGCGGCGCAAGACCTCTTGGGCGAACGCGATTTCAGTGCGTTTCGCTCAGCGGGGTGCAATGCGAAAACGCCCATGCGCAATCTCATGAAGGCGCGCGTGAGCCGGCTTGGCGAATTGATCCTGTGCGACTTGACGGCCAACGCGTTTCTTCATCGCATGGTACGCATGATCATTGGTGTGCTCGTGCCGATAGGGGCGGGAAAGATGCCACAAAGCGCGCTCTCGCGAGCTCTTGAAACAGGATCATTCGACGGTTCATTGATGCCGACCGCCCCGGCGCATGGCCTGTACCTGTGCGCTGTCGAATATCCAGATGGCACCTATTTTCGATTGCCGGGGCCCCTCTTGGGAAGCCGGTATCTCTGATACCATTCTTAGGTTTTGGCCCGAGACCTCTACGCAACTCTCAAAATGAGGACGCGAATCAAAATATGCGGGGTGAAGCGTGCCGAGGATGCACTCTACGCGGCCACCTGCGGCGCGGACGCTGTGGGCGCGGTATTTATTCGCGGCAGCCCAAGGGAGGTCTTGGTGTCTGATGCGCAAGCTTTGTTCAAGTCATTGCCGCCGTTCGTGTCGAGGGTCGGGCTCTTCCGAGATGCCGAGGCAGATACTGTTCGAGAAGTTATAGGCGTAGCTGGACTTTCGTTGCTTCAGTTCCACGGAAGCGAACGCGATTCAGATTGCCGCCAGTACGGCTTGCCCTACATTAGGGCGATCAATGGCGATGAGCCTGATGCTGTGGCGACGATGCACGGTGAATACCCTTCAGCCGTGGGCTACGTGCTGGATTCTGTTGCCAGAGGGGAGGGAGGCACGGGTAGGACCTTTGACTGGGACAACTGGCCGACGTGGAGCAACAAACCCTTGATCTTGGCGGGTGGGCTGAATCCCGACAACGTACAACTAGCCATCTCAAGACTTGCCCCCTGGGGCGTGGATGTCAGCACAGGCGTTGAAGATGGCGAGAAGGGCATCAAGAGTCACGAGAGAATTTGGCGCTTTATTGAGAACGTAAAGAACGCGAGGTCCTCCGGATGCGGCCAATGAACGAACCCTACCTGCAGCCAGATGAGACCGGTCATTTTGGGCCCTATGGCGGTAGATTTGTTGCCGAGACCTTGATGAATGCGCTCGATCAGCTCGAAGCCCTCTATCTTGAAGCGCGGCATGATGAGCGCTTTCAAATCCAACTAGCGGGGCATCTGAAGGATTTCTCCGGCAGGCCAACGCCGCTGTACCAAGCGACACGCTTGAGTGAGCGCCTTGGCCTGGACCTCTACTTCAAGCGTGAAGACCTCAACCACACTGGGGCGCACAAGATCAACAGCACCATCGGCCAGGCACTGCTCGCCAAGCGGGTGGGAAAGCGGCGAGTGATTGCGGAAACCGGTGCCGGCCAACATGGTGTCGCCACGGCGACGGTCGCGGCACGATTTGGGTTCGATTGTTGCGTGTATATGGGTTCGGAGGACATAGAGCGGCAGAGCCTCAATGTGTACCGAATGCGCTTGCTCGGGGCGGAAGTTGTGCCGGTGGAATCCGGCAGCCGCACGCTCAAGGATGCGATGACCGAGGCGCTACGGGATTGGGTGACCAATGTGGATGACACCTACTACATCATCGGCTCGGCAGCGGGGCCGCATCCCTATCCAATGATGGTCAGGGACTTTCAGCGGGTAATCGGCATCGAAACCCGCGAGCAGTTTTTCGCTCGCTTTGACCGCTTGCCAGATGTGCTCGTTGCCTGTGTTGGCGGGGGTTCAAACGCGATTGGTCTGTTTCATCCATTCATTGACGACGCCGGTGTACGCATGGTCGGGGTGGAGGCGGGCGGCGAGGGCCTGGAATCAGGCCTTCACTCGGCTACGCTTGTTGCCGGTCGCGAAGGTGTCCTGCACGGGGCAAGATCCTACCTATTGAGCGATGAGGATGGGCAGGTCAATCCCACGCATTCCATTTCTGCGGGCTTGGACTATCCAGGGGTTGGCCCCGAGCACTCGCTGCTGAAAGATCTCGGACGCGTCGAGTATCAAAGCGTCACCGATGATCAAGCTCTCGATGCATTCCGTCTCACCAATAGCTTGGAGGGAATCATGCCCGCGCTTGAGTCGAGCCATGCAATCGCGTGGGTGATACGCGAAGCACGAGCGTTACAGAGTCTTGAGGTGGTGTTAAACCTTTCTGGACGCGGCGATAAGGATGTACACACTGTTGCCAAGCAAGATGGCGTGGAAATATAGCCGTACAAGTTCAAAGTCCGCTCATTCATCTCGACCTCCCGCCCAATCAGTTACCACAGACGAGGCAAGACATGAAGAAGCACCTCGACAGCCTTAGCCGTTGGTTCGATGACTAAAGCCGTGAACCGCATTGACTCGCTCTTTAGTGCCCTTTCCGCACGGCGCCGCAAGGCGCTTTCTGCCTTTATCACGGCCGGCGACCCCGAGCGCTGGGTAACGCCCCGGGCAATGCATGCCTTGGTGGAGGGAGGCGCGGACCTCATCGAACTAGGCGTTCCCTTTTCTGATCCCGAATCGGATGGGCCCGCCATTCAGGCGGCGAGCCAGCGCGCGCTCTCAGGTTCCTCCCCAACAAGCCTCTCGCATGTGCTCGACATGGTGGTGGAGTTTCGCACAAGTGATGCCCACACTCCGGTGTTGCTCATGGGTTACCTTAATTCTCTGCTTGCCATGGGAATCGAACCTTTCGCCGACAGTGCTTCTCAATCGGGCGTTGACGGCGTGGTATTGGTCAACCTTCCGGTAGAAGAATTCGACGAGTTGAGGCCATCATTTGAGCAAGCCAATTTGCGTATCTCATTCCTAGTTGCCCCAACCACCAGCGAAAGGCGAGCCAAATTGATCGCATCCAAGGCGAGCGGTTTTCTCTACTACGTGTCGCTGAAGGGAGTGACTGGAGCCTCGCATTTGGATATGGCCGACCTTGCGTTGCATATGAAGCCATTGCGACAACTCACTGAGCTACCAATCCAAATTGGCTTCGGTATTCGCACACCAGAAGCCGCGGAACAAGCAGCGCCGCTAGCCGATGGATTGATCGTTGGAACCGCCTTTGTCAATCGTATGGCCGAGCTTCAAGACGCACCGGAAGAGATTCCACCTGCATTGCGGCAGATGGCAGGCGAATTCAGAGCCGCTATTGACCGCGCCAGCGCGGCCTAAGTTCCACACAGCGGGTAGCATGCGGTTGAAACTGCCTGACAGTCTTGGGAGCTGGCTTGCGCTCTTGGAGCAGAGGAGTCCCGAGTCCGTGTTCCGCCTTGGCCTTGAGAGGATATCCAAGGTTTGGGAGAGACTTGCTATCCGACCGCCTGCGGGGCGAGTTATATCTGTGGCCGGCACCAATGGAAAGGGTTCCTGCGCCTTGTTTTGTGAAGCTGTTCTGAGAGCGACCGGGCTTTCGGTGGGTACAACCCTGTCCCCGCATCTTGATCGATTCAATGAGCGCATTCGAATCAATGGCTGTGAAGCATCCGATAAGACTATCTGCGCAGGAATAGCGGCCATCGAACAGGCGCGCGAAGGTGTGGAGCTATCCTATTTTGAGCACGCCATCTTGGCGGCCCTTTGGTGTTTCGATCAAGCAAAGCACGATGCCTGGGTGCTTGAGGTCGGATTGGGCGGCCGTCTAGATGCGGTGAACCTTGTGGATGCTGATGTCGCGATAGTCTCCAGCATTGGGATTGAGCACACGAGATGGCTCGGTGATTCGCTCGAGGAGATTGGTCGCGAAAAAGCCGGCATCTTGCGAGCCGGTAAGCCGTTGGTGTGTGGGAGCAAGGATATGCCAAACACTGTGACTGGTCGTGCGAGAGATTTGGACTGTCCGGTCTATCTTCCTGAAGATCATTACCAATTCTTCAGGCGCGAAAACGGGTTCGGGTTCCAAGCCCAGATGGGTGTGAAGACGATTGAGTTGCATTCGAAGTTCCCTCCCTTGGTGGCTGCGGAAAACGCAGCAACCGCCACCCTGGCCTGTGTGCTGCTCATGGGAGCCGACTCGGTTGCCGATGGTGCGCTGGAATTCGCCTGTCGCGAAGTATTCAACCCGGGGCGAATGGAGGAGCGGCACATCGGCGGTCTGAACGTGATCTTTGATCTAGCGCACAATCCCCAAGCAGCAGCCTTCTTAAAGAGACAACTCTCTAGAAGGCCGGTCGAGGGGCATACGCGAGCGATTTGCGGCTTCCTATCGGATAAGGATGTGAACGGCACAATAGGGGCGCTTCTCGGTATTG
>CAZNYE010000027.1:0-4937 GCA_964577185.1 uncultured Pseudomonadales bacterium
TGTCTCGGCTGTATCTCCTGCTCGACCAACATGCGCAAACGAGACCCCTCACTCCGTCCGGTCTCAAATTGCTGCTTTCTTCCTTGCTTGAAACACACCGAGACTTAAGCACGCGCGCGTTTATCCAATTTGACTTTGATCATTTCCTGCGTCGCAGCGCACTTGTTTCCGAGTATTCGGGCTGGAATTCATACCCGGTCACCATCAAGGGCGCACTCTCCGAAGGCCAGATGCATATAGAACTTGGTCTCGGTGTGCTCTACTCATCGACCTGTCCCTGCTCGGCCGCGCTGGCTCGCCAACTCATCCAGGACCAGTTCCAAAGAGATTTCAGTGCCCGGGGTCGGATCACCCATAGTGAAGTGCGCGCGTGGCTAGGACGTCAAGAGAGTATTGTCGCCACTCCGCATAGTCAGCGAAGCTTTGCGCGGCTACTCATGCGCCTCGCTGACCAGAGCGATGAGTTCGGCATACATGGCTTCATAAACATGTCGGAAGAAGTCCTCGAGACACCGGTTCAAACGGCGGTCAAAAGAGAAGACGAACAAGCCTTCGCATTGCGCAATGGTCAGAATCCAATGTTCTGCGAAGACGCGGCACGCAAGCTGAAGAGCGTGCTCAATGCCCGCGACGACGTGCTCGACTTCTGGTTGCGCGTCGAACACTACGAGAGCCTGCATGCGCATGATGCGGTGTCCATCGTCACCAAGGGCATACACGGCGGCTATTTACCCATTCCATAAGGTTCTGTATGCGCGACGCATAAACCCTTTGTTATCGATTTCAGTGGGCGCAATGAAAAAGGGTTTATGTGTCGCGCATAGAATGGCAATTCAGTGAGCATATAAGGAGAACCTTATGCCAGAACTTGATTACTTGGCTGTGCTGGTAGCGGCGATCATCGGTTTTGGGGCCGGTGCCCTGTGGTACTCGCCCATCCTGTTTGGGAGAGCTTGGCAGGAAGAAACCGGCATCACTGATGAGGTCGCTAGGCGGGGCGGCCCCGCCAAAACGTTCGGCCTCACCTTTGTGATCACACTCATTGCGGCCGCGGCCATGGATATGTTTCTCGATCCCTCCAGCATGGGACCACTCGGCTGCACTCTTGCTGGCCTCTGCGTGGGATTGGTCTGGGTCGGAGGTTCGTTCGGCATCAACTATCTTTTCGAGCGCAAGAGCCTGCGTCTGTGGCTCATAAATGCCGGCTACCACACGATTCAGTTCACCCTGATAGGTCTCGTCCTGGGACTCATGTCATGAAACTCGCGGCGATCAGCCTGATCGCCGGGCTGATCGCTAGCCCTTTGTCCCTTGCGCAAAGTGCATGGGATCTGGTTTTCCGAGAACAACTCGAATGGACGAGTCGCGATCACAGGTTGATTCTCGCACGAGACCTCACCGATAGAATTTCCCTGTTGGAATCGCGCCTCCCCGAAATGAGCGCAAGGGATCGTGAATGGGTTGAAAAGCTTGAGCAGCGCATAGAAAGGCTCGGTGATGGCGCCAACTCGAGCCAACGCGGCAAGCTCTATCTCTCGCGACAATATCAACACCGCACGCTTCTAGGACACATGGGTCGCGTGAAGCGCGAACTCGCCTGCGTGCAGGGCGCGACCGACCTCCATCAAGAAATGATCTGCTGGGGACAGGTCTCGGTTCAACTATTGGACGGTGATCGAATCGGCGTGGCGCTGGAGACGCTCCGCGATCATCGAATGATTCCGCGCCCGAGGGAGATGCCCTTCAAGACCCTCAATCCCTCGCTCTGGTACTCGGAATTTGGCCGCGGCATCGTCGAGTATCTATTGGTCCCCTACCTCGAATCTAGATCAGATGAAAGCCCCAACGATTAGCTCGGCCACCGCCACGCTTCGGCAAATTTCTCCCTATATCCTTCGTACACCGAGCATGCTGCTCGACTTCTCCGCCACTGACAACGTCTTTTCTGAAGTAGTGCTCAAGCTCGAACTGATGCAACGCACCGGCACTTTCAAAATACGTGGTGCGCTTGCCAATATGCTCAATGCGCCCACGGGCACACAGCGCGTAACCGCTGTCAGCGCTGGCAATCATGCGGTGGCGGTGGCTTGTGCCGCAGCCGAACTTGGCATGGATGCGAAGGTGGTCCTCTTTGCCTCAGCCAATCGTGCGAGGCGAGACCTAGTGAGCCAATTCGGCGCTGAGATCGAACTCACCGAGGGCGGCAAGGCCGCCTTCGAACAAGCCGAACGGCTGGTCAAGGAAGAACGCCGCCTGATGGTGCATCCGTTTGATGGTCCGGTATTGGCTTCCGCAACGGGCGGCGTTGCGATGGAACTCCTTGAAGATGCGCCCGATCTCGATGCGATGGTGGTGGCCATCGGTGGCGGCGGCCTAGCTGCGGGGATCAGCGCCATCGCCAAGGCGATCAAGCCGGACTGCGCCGTCTTTGGCGTTGAACCCATTCTTGCATCGGCCATGCATCAATCGCTGAAGGCCGGTCACCCTCTGACCGGGATCACCAACACCTCAATCGCCGACAGTCTCTCCTCGCCATTGACAATCGACTATTCATTCAATGTCTGTCGCGAACATCTTGATGACCTGGTGCTCGTGAGCGATGACGACATGTGCCGAGCGATATATCTATTGTTCTTGCATGCCAAGATCGCCGTTGAACCGGCCGGGGCAGCGGCCTTTGCGGCGCTGATTGGTCCCTTGCGAGAGCGCCTCGCCGGAAAACGCGTTGGTGTGATCGTCTGTGGTGCCTGTATGGACGGAGAATCCTATGCCGGATGGCTTGAACGAGGCGCCCGCCTTGTGTTCGACGAACACTCCAATAGAGGTTCACGCATGCATGGCATGATGGGCTGATGAAGGGACGAGCGTACCAATCCTGGCCGCGAAGCCTGATGACTCTGGGGCTAATGCTGGTTTGCGCAGAGGGACAGGCCGCAAACACCTATATCTTCAATGAATCTCCGGCCGGGCAGTGCTTCCTTGAAGCCGACAAGCAAAGTCCTCCCTATGACTTGGACGACTGCGACCTTGCGCTTGAGCACGAAGGCTTGACCCGCGATGACCGCGCCGCGACCTTTTCAAACCGAGGTGTGATTCATAGAAAGCTGAGGAACTTTGAGCTCGCCTTGCGCGATCAGGACTCCGCCATCAGCTTGGTACCTGAACTTTCAGGCGCGCACATTAACCGCGGCAATGTGCTCATGGCGATGAAGCGTTACGCCGAGGCCTTGCAGGCCATGACCAGGGGAATAGAGATTGCGGATGAAAATCTACCGCTCGCCTACTACAATCGCGCCTTGTTGTTTCGCTTGCTCGGAGATCAGAAGTCGGCACGCGACGATGCGGCGCGCGCCGCCGAGCTCGATCCCCTGCAGGAACGATATGGATCCTTAATGGCGGAACTTAACATTGGCGAAGGATAAACGCCTCTGGCTTGGCCTTTTGGTGCCCCTCCTGCCAGTGGCTGGTTTGTGCGGCGCATTTGACAGTGCGTCCAAAGATGCCTTGACGAGGCTTGCCGAACAGTCACAGTCTCACAACTGGGTCGCCATAGAATCTGACTGCTTCACCATGGGGGACAGCCGCGTCTATCCAGAAGAATCACCGCCCCGGCAGACCTGCATCGACACCTTCGAGATCTCCGAGCGCGAAGTCACCAATGCGCAGTTCGCACAGTTTGTGCATGAAACCGACTATGTCACTCGGGCGCAGCGTGGGTGGAGCAGCAAGGACGACGACTGGCCAGGACCGGAAACACCAGCCGGGTCTTTCGTGTTTGCCAGCAGCGAGAATCCCCTAACATTGAACGACTGGTGGAAGTTTGTTCCAGGAGCTGATTGGCTACATCCCACAGGCGGGGCACCTCTGGACAATCGCTTTGCTTCCTTTCCCGTTGTGCAGGTGGTCTACGAGGACGCGCTTGCTTACTCAGAGTGGGCTGGCACACGGCTACCGAGCGAAGCTGAATGGGAATACGCCGCGCGCGGTGGCCTTGAGGGGGAGATCTACTCCTGGGCAGCTGCCGAAAACGCCGCCATTGAAGACAAGGCAAACACTTGGCAAGGCGTGTTTCCGATCGCTGACACGGGAGATGACGGCTTTCCAGGCATAGCACCCGTCGGTTCGTTTCCAGCCAACGGGTTCGGGCTCCATGACATGATTGGTAATGTCTGGGAATGGACCGCTTCCCTCTACTACCCGAGCCACGATGATGCACGATGGCAGGGATTCAACGCACAAGGCTTTGATCCCAATCAAGTAGACCGGCCCGTGCGCGTCCTCAAGGGCGGATCCTTCCTCTGCAGCGACTCATACTGCTACAGGTTTCGGCCGGCTGCGCGCCAACCCCAAGACCTTGCCCTCGGCGCATCCCATATAGGTTTTCGAGTGGTGCGAGATGTCAATTATTGATACCTGCACATCGAATGTCCCAACCCCCAGATTGATACTGCGCCACTGATGCCATGAAGTGCCGGACGCACTCATAGGACATTTGATGTGCAGGTATCAATAGCCGCGTAAAGTAGGTGGTTGAGTGGTTGGGGGCTTCCTGCCACTGACTGCTTGCTTCGCTACTGTGCCCAAGGCTGACATCTTTGCAGGAGCAAAGATGCACGGACGGGCGCAGTCCGGCCGCCCGAAGGGTCGGGCACACGGACGTGCCCGATGACTTCCTGTCAGCCCTTGCGCACCTTGCGGAGCAGTGCTCCGCATCGCGCTTCGCGCGGCGTGACTTCGTTGCTAGGTGGTTGGGGGCTTCCTGCCACTGACTGCTTGCTTCGCCACTGGGCCCAAGGCTGACATCTTTGCAGGAGCAAAGATGCACGGACGGGCGCAGCCCGGCCGCCCGAAGGGTCGGGCACACGGACGTGCCCGATGACTTCCTGTCAGCCCTTGCGCACCTTGCGGAGCAGTGCTCCGCATCGCGCTTCGCGCGG